>NZ_JAMXSJ010000080.1:0-2766 GCF_024124725.1 Halomonas sp. Ps84H-12
TACCCGCTTGTTGAATGCGCTGGTGCTGGCGATACAGCGGCAGGTGGAACTGGAACTTGTCCACCAGCAACCCGGCCAGCAGGCTGACATCGGCCAGGCTGTTGTCCAGCACGTTGAACGGGGCTGGCGTCGTCACAGGTTTTGAGTCAGTGCCCTTACGACGGAACACCGGGCGTTCGCATTTGAGCACCACATAGCTGGAGGCGCGCTGGGCCAGGCGATAAGTCGTTTTAGTGCCAATGATGTCGTACTGGTCGGCGTCCGGACCGGTCAGCTCCGGTGGCAGGTGTTCAATGACTTCCACCGGCACCCCGGCAGTAAAGCGCAGGCCAGTGTCGTTCAGACAATCGTCGTCCCGCTGCTTCTTGCCGGTGCCGCGCTGGTAAGCCTTAATAGTGCGTTTTTCTTCATCGGCAGGCTGTTCCGGTCGCGGTGCCTCCTCTGGCTGGAACAAGCTGTCCTGCCCGGGCAGATCGACCACCTGCTTCTCGGATTTGGGGCCGAACAGCTGCTTCTTGAACCAGTCCAACTGGCGCTGCAGGATCTGGACCTGCTCCCGCAACAGTGCATTCTCCTCGGCCAGAGCCGAGGAGGAAAGTGTACCGGGAGAAGAAGCTGAAGCCGTTGAATTCATGGCCGATATTATACCGGAACTCTGTCTTCTATACCCCTCGAAAACGCTTGAACTGGCGGTATTTCTGCACCTCAATGCCGTCAATCAGCAGCTGCAAATCCGTCAGGGTCAGGGTTCGCTGACCGGAGGCGGATAACGGCACCCGGAACTGGCCCTGCTCCAGGCGCTTGGCCCACAGACAGTAACCGGTGGCGGTAAAGTAGAGCATCTTCATCTGGGTCTTACGGCGATTGACGAAGACAAAATACTGACCGCTGAGGGGGTCGTGCTTCAATTGATTCCGAACCAGGGCGCTCAGGCCCCGGAACGATTTGCGCATGTCGGTGGGCTCGGTGCACAGCCAGATGCGCGCCTGGCTATCGAGCCCGATCATCCGTTCTGGCTCAGCCGCAGTTCGACGCCGTTGCCCAGGCTCAGCACAATGTTCCAGCCTGGGCCGGACTGCGCCGCACCCATCAGAGAGGACAGGTCCAGAAAACCGGCTTCGCCGGAATCCGCTGAGTCACCGGCCGCCTGATCGGACAGGCGCTTGCGCCAGTTACAGAAACTGGCGTAGCCGATGTTCTCTTGTTTGCAGAACTTCGAAGCTGACAGACCACTGTCACGCTGCTGATTGACCAGAGCCTGCCACTGTTCGGGTGTGCGGTGCTTTCTCATGGGGGTAACCTCGTGTTGGAAAGTGTGAGGTTACTGTAGGGCGATTTTCAGCAGGGTGGCAGAACGTCGTGGAATGAACGCTTACCCCGGAACTATCATCGCGCACAACAACAATCGTTTGTTCATTCAGTATCATCCTGGCTGTTTGACTGAGGTCAGTGAGTCAGCATTTTTGCGTGGGAATCTGGAACGACCTTACAGACAAACCTTTAATACAGTTTGAAATTCAGGCACCGGATAAGAAATGAGCTTTGGCGGCAGGGGGGGGCAGAGGTAAGGGCGAGGATGTCGAGTCACCGGGCGTCAAGGCAGGCGCACGATGGTGGGTTCTTGCATGATAAATAAAAACCGGCCCGTCATTTGGGCCGGCTTTTTATTCTGGATCTGAATTGCTTGTGATCACTTGGCCGATCAGAAACTCCTGCTCCAACCCAGCCAGAACTTCGGATCATCCGAGTTGACAGAGCCAAGCGCGTCGGTTGACTCAATGTCCGCGTACTCCACGTTAACACTGAAAGAACCGAAGTTTCCCGCATCCTTTGTAACGTTGGCGGCGACGTGTGAATAACTTGCCTCGCCGACAGAAGCCTTGCCGTCATCAGCGAAGTCGTAATAGCCAAGCGTCACACCGGCACTGTAGCTGTCCTCCAGAGGCACCCCAACAGAGGCGTAGTAATAGGCATCCCCCTGCACGAACACCCCATCACCACTGGTGTCGCTGTTGATCGTGTAGGCCAGGCCGATGGCCGCAATGCCATAACTGATCTCGCCGTACAGTTCGCCGAAGTCGATGGAGCCCGGCGCGTCAGGATACGCATAATAAATGTACCCAACGTCATAACCCAGTTCTTCCACAGAGCCGGAGAATCCGGCATAAAGATCAAGCTCATAGCTGGTGCCGTCACCAAAATCGACATTGGAACCCCAACCACCGGCGTAGAAGCCCGACGCATGCTCATAATCCAACCCTCCCTGGACAGCCGCAGCCCCGTCTGTCTGGGTGACGCCCCGGAACAGATAGTTGCTGCTGGCGCTCACATTTGAGCTGACGTCAGCGCTAACAATGGCGGGCGCAGCCTGAAGTGCTGCAAGCAAAGTGATACTGATAAAACCTGATTTGGTGAAAAACTGCTTCTTCATAATGGATACCTTCGGTTGGGTTTCATTGCTCCAAATATGATTTAGCAAAATTCCTGCCACATCTTATTTATTCTTGTTTATCATAATTATAGAGACAAATCGGCGCATTCTGAGCTTGCCCCCGAAAAACGACCGCAACACCTAGCGCCCCAGAACCTGTCACCGGCCCGGACCAGCGCCCTGTTTTGATGCATTCTCTGTAACCATTCTCCTGAATCCGTGAAGCCGGCGCCGACACTTTCCCTATCACCGCCAGCGAGCACTTTTTGATCATTCGCCCCGTGCAAGTTGGCTTTCGCAAGCCCGTTATTGCCAAAACCCACCGTGCTGATCGG
>NZ_JAMXSJ010000081.1:0-2760 GCF_024124725.1 Halomonas sp. Ps84H-12
AAAAGAGACAGTTAAGCGCTTATTATCAAAAAATTATCCATATGCGGCTGGCAGCTAAGTAATGACTAACGGCTCATAATTTCCCGATGCCTGTTACCTATATGGAACCACCACCCCGTAGCGCGGCGTAACGAAAGAGCGAGGTCACGAGCGAAAGAGGCACCCGCGAAGGCGGCCCTAGCCGCCCCGATCAAGCCACAGTGATCAAGCAAATCTCACTGGCCTCATCGGCACCCCTCACGGGGTGCTTCGCGGGTGCGCTCCGCTTACACCGCGCTACGGATGCATCGCCAACGATACTCATGGGCGAGCACCCGCAGCTCGGGCGACGGGCGGCGCTAGCCGCCCCGACTGAGCCCCAGCAAGGACTGAGCTACAGCAAGGAAAAGCCATGGTGAACCGTACAAGCCACGATCAAAATTTCAAAAACCTGATTTTGGACTATCCTCGCGAAGCCCTCGCTTTCTTTGCATCAGAAGAAGCTGGAGATTTACTGCCTAGCGTCAAAGTCACTCCTATTCGCCAGGAGCAATTAAAAGAGCGCCTGGGTGACAGATTCCATGAGCTAGACGTACCATTGCTGGTAGAGTGGCCAAATGGGCAACGCGAAGCGCTACTGTTCACGCTAGAAGAAGAAACGGATCCCGGCCGTTTCTCGATCCACAGGCTGGCGCACTACACACTGCACCTGAGTGAGCTATTCGATACAGAACGAGTGGTACCGGTGGTGATTTTTTTGAATTCTAATAAAAAAGTGGCAGAAAGCCTGCATATTCGAAGTGAACGCCATAGCTACCTACAGTTTCACTATTTACATACACATTTAAATAAATTGCCGGCCAATCAGTATTTTAGTAGCAAAAATATCGTGGCGCGCCTGAATTTACCGAATATGGCATGGGCAGAGAAAGATAAAATCGATGTATACGCCAATGCCATACAAGGTCTGTTTTCGCTGGAACCAAGCATTGAAAAGCAACTCAAATACATAGACTTTGTCGATATCTACAGCGATTTAAGCACAGATGAAAGACAAGCCTACCAAAGGCGCTATCCTCAGGAGGAAAGCAAAATGGCTGGTTTAGCAGAGCGTCTTCGTACGGAAGGTATGCAGCAAGGCATGCAGCAAGGCATGCAACAGGGCATGCAACAGGGCATGCAACAGGGCATGCAACAGGGCATGCAACAGGGCATGCAACAGGGGATGCAACAGGGCCGTCAGCATGAAGCACAAAATATGCTGCGAAAGCTGCTCATGCTGAAGTTTGGCGAGTTACCGTCATGGGCCGATACTCAAATTGAGGCGGCTTCCATAGAGCAGCTGGAAAACTGGATGGAAGGCATATTGAGTGCCAACACATTGGAAGCCCTGATCGAACCTATTCAGTAACCGCTGACATTCACGCCATCACCAGCACCCCTCACGGGGTGCTTCGCGGGTGCGCTCCGCTTACACCGCGCTACGGGAACACCGCCAACGTTATGAGGCGTGGCACCATCCTCGTTTCGCGCCATAACGAGCAACCGCGTCAACACCTCGAATGGCGGCACCAACCCCGTAGCGCGGCGTAACGAAAGAGCGAGAGCAACGAGCGAAAGAGGCACCCGCGTTGGCGGCACCAGCCGCCCCGATTGAGCCACGGTGATTGATCAAACCTCGTTGGCATAATCGGCACCCCTAGCGGGGTGCTTCGCGGGTGCGCTCCGCTTACACCGCGCTACGAATAAATAGCATACTTAGAAGCGTGGCAATCACCCCGTAGCGCGGCGTAACGAAAGAGCGAGAGCAGCGAGCGAAAGAGGCACCCGCAGCGGCGGCCCGGCGCGAAGGCGGCGCCAGCCGCCCCGATCACGCCACCAAACGCCAAAATGCCATACTGCTAAGAGAAAGCACGAAAAGGAATTCAATGCTCAACATCACACACCACGGCGGAGCCAAAGGCGTCACCGGAAGCTGCCACCAGCTCACCCTCGATAGCGAACACTCACTGCTGATCGACTGCGGGCTATTCCAAGGCGAAGACGCAAAAGAAAACGCCTTTGAGCAGCTCCAGATCGAATTCGATATCAGCACCGTCAAAGCGCTGGTCATCACCCACGTACACATCGACCACGTAGGCCGCTTGCCCTACCTGCTGGCGGCGGGATTCAAAGGGCCCATCATCTGCTCCATCCCCTCGGCCAAACTGCTGCCGCTGGTGATCGAAGATGCCCTGAAAATCGGCTTCACCCGCAACGCCCAGCTCATCGAACGTTTCCAGCAGCAGTTGGAAAGCCAGATCATCAGCGTGCCCTACGGTAAATGGCACACCGTGTTTGAAAAAACCGAAGCAGGCGGCATCACCACCCGCGTGAAGCTCAAGCGGGCAGGGCACATACTGGGCTCCAGCTACGTGGAAGTAGCCCACCAGCACCCCAACGGCGAAAAGGAACGGGTGATATTCAGCGGCGATTTAGGCGCTCCCTACGCACCGCTACTGCCCGCGCCCCAATCGCCCTACGGCTGCGAACAATTGGTTCTCGAAAGCACCTACGGCGACCGCCAGCACCCTGACCGCCGCCAGCGCCGCGCCACGCTGAAACAGGCCATCGAGCAAGCGCTCACTAACGGCGGCACGGTCATGGTGCCCGCCTTCAGCATTGGCCGAACCCAAGAGCTGCTCTACGAGCTGGAAGGCATCATTCATGAAGCCGAGCGCAACGCCAAACGCGGGCTGCCCAAAAGCCTATGGCAAACGCTGGAGATCATCGTCGATTCGC
>NZ_JAMXSJ010000082.1:0-2208 GCF_024124725.1 Halomonas sp. Ps84H-12
ATCCGCACTTCCTCGTGATGAAAAAGAAGGGTATGCCGAATAAAGTTGAAGAATTCCAGCGTGTTGGATGTGATTCCGGGGGAACGTGACCGATGATTCCGGCAACGTGACCAGCGATTCCGGAAAATTGCCCAAAATCGGTCACGATAAAACGGAATGCGCGGTCACCATCATCCAGAATAGGCGGTCACGTTCAAACGGAATGGGCGGTCACGATAGGGCGGAATATGCATTGGGGGAGCAAACTGAATGACAAGCCTGCCGATAGGCGGGAGATCACGCCCCGTGAACCTGGGAATAACAACGTGTTCATTGCGCCCTTCTGGGCTATCTCTATTTGGCATTTAAATCTACCTCATTGTTATTGTACTGATCTATTATCTGGCTCAGTAAAATACCGAACCGACTGCCGAGACATGCACAAATAAACCTTTAGCTCATATGCTTTACTATTCCTGAGACACATTCCTCAAGAATCAGCTTTCCCTTCTCCTCAGTTGCTTTTAGAGGGGATGACAATGTGCCAGAAGGTGCAACCCAAGTCGGGTCGGACGGAAAAACGTCGTAAGGCGGGAATTTTGCTGGCTCAACGTCGACTGCCTTGGACATATCAACCAGCTCTGGATGAATCCTTAACATAATTGAGGTTTCCAGAACCCCTCCATGCTCAACGGCCCAACCAGAAAAGCCATCGGGAAAGACTTGTGCAATGGTATCTTCACTAATGAAATCCCAATATGACAGCAGATAAATCTTTATGGTTATACCTTCCACCGCGCATTTTTTGACCAGCTTGTCAGCAGCTTCACAAAGGTGCATGGAGTTTTCGAAGTGGCCATTGATCAGGATAAATTCATGGTTACCGTGACCGACATAGGCCTGAAGCACATCAAAGACATAATTTTCTAGTGCGCTACCGGTAACGCAGGTTGTTCCCGGAAAGAAGTTACCTCCACCTGACTTTACTTGTGATTTATAACCATAGCTGATCGCAGGTGCCACTAGCATATTGCCAGCTTTTTCGGCCACTTTTTCGGCAATATAGCTGGGGATCAGGACGTCCGGATTGAGTGACATGTGAGGGCCGTGCTGCTCTATTGCACCAATCGGAAGGATAATCTTACACGCCCCCTTTTTGGTGAGTTCATGGTAGGAAACCCAGTCCATGTTCTCTATTTTTACGTCTTTCATTTTGCCTCTCCAAGTACAGAACGGTTTCTAAAATCTCAAATACTCTGTGCGTTACCACCACCTACCTGACAGAAAAAGGGGGACAATCCCCCCTTTTGTTTGACTGTTTACTTGACGATGTTGTGCTCCGGGCCATAAGGGAAGCCGGTAATGTTCTCGGCCCCATGCTCGTTGACCACCAAGATATCGTGTTCACGGTATCCGCCAGCTCCCGGACGCCCTTCTGGTACCGTGATCATCGGCTCCATGGAAACCACCATGTTGGGTTCGAGCACCGTCTCGATATCTTCTCGTAGTTCGAGGCCTGCTTCTCGGCCATAGTAGTGGCTGAGGGTGCCGAAGGAGTGGCCGTAGCCGAAAGTACGGTATTGAAGTAGATCGTGCTTGGCGAAGATTTCATTGAGCTCATGAGCAATATCACAGCAACGTACACCGGGTTTGATCAGCTCTTGACCACGGCGGTGAACTTCGCAGTTAGCTTGCCAGAGACGCAGATGCTCATCGGAGGCATACTCGGAGAACAGTGTTCGCTCTAGTGCGGTATAATAGCCTGATATCATTGGGAAGGTGTTCAGGCTAAGGATATCACCCGGTTGTACGCGGCGGCTGGTCACGGGGTTATGTGCACCGTCAGTGTTGATACCCGATTGGAACCAAACCCAGGTATCCATCAGCTCACTATGCGGGTAGGTCTTGGCGATTTCGCGTACCATGGCAGCCTGTCCCGCCAGCGCAACCTCATACTCCGGAACCCCGGCCGAAATGGCATCACGAACGGCCACACCGCCCACGTCGGCGATGCGGGCACCCTGACGAATCAGCGCGATCTCTTCAGCGGACTTGATCATGCGCATTTTCATGGTGGGGACGCCGATATCGACTAACTTCACCCTGAATCCGTGAAGCCGGCGCCGACACTTTCCCTATCACCGCCAGCGAGCACTTTTTGATCATTCGCCCCGTGCAAGTTGGCTTTCGCAAGCCCGTTATTGCCAAAACCCACCGTGCTGATCGGTG
>NZ_JAMXSJ010000083.1:0-2197 GCF_024124725.1 Halomonas sp. Ps84H-12
TGCGGCGACTGGCGCGGAACTTTATGTTGGGCATGGCACTGTCTGGGTGAATGGCGATAATGGCTATATTGCCATGCAGGTCAGTGGGTTAGAAGTGCTTCCGGGGGGCGGTCTCACGGATTCAGGTATTTATCTTTGGTTGATAATAGGGGATAAATTCATTAGCTATGATGCCTGCTGGAATATTTCTATCGAGCCATGCTCGCAAATCCGCTCTCGCTTGCATGGCAGGATCAAATAGCCCTACGGCATTGCGATTTCGATGTTTAACGTCATAAAGCGCCAAGTCTAGGCGCTTCATTATCTCTTTTGAATTATCCTTACAGGGTTCAATTAAAGTGACACCTATACTACACGTGCGGTGAATATGAAGCGCTTCTGCTTCATATGGCTCATTCAGTACCATGTGAATGCGCTCTGCCAGAGCAACTAACTCACAAATAGCTTCTTCGCGTGAACCCGGTAAGTGGTCAAGAAGAATAGTAAACTCATCCCCACCCAGTCGAGCAGCATGCAATCCTTGTCCAGCAAGGGTCTCCAGACGACGTGCAACTCCCTTCAGTAGCTGATCGCCAACATTATGTCCCCATGTGTCGTTGAGAACTTTAAAATGGTCCAAGTCTATCAGCATTACCCCTGCATAAGCGTGCGTATCAGATTGAACCTCCATAATACTCTCTAGCTGATGCTGGAAAAATTGTCTATTCGGCAAATGCGTCAGCGTGTCATGAAATGCTAAGAACTCAATTTTTTCTTCACTTCTTTTGCGATCAGTTACGTCACGAAAGTAAACAGACAAGCCATCACCCGATGGATATATGTGCATTTCAAGCCACATAACTAAGTCTTTAGAAAAATACTCGAAATGCCGTGTTATTTGTTTATCCATCGCATAACAAAGCTCAGTCTCTATCTGTGATCCAATAATCTCTGGAAAAACCTCCCAAATAACTTGATACAATACGGCGTCCCGGGGCTTTGACAACAGCTGCTCTGCTTCAATGTTGAAATAGTGAAGCATCCACTGTCTATCTAAGGTAAAGAAGCCATCTGTGATACTTTCAAGAGTACGATTTAACGCATTAGCAGAGTTCGTAAGCTCATCTTCTAATACTTTACGATCATGAATATCTAGCGCACTGCCATACCATTTGTATATATCGCCATATTCATCACGAACTGGGACAGCACTGACTCTATGCCAACGGTAAAAGCTCTCATTTTTATTATACAAGCGAAAATCGATATGATACTGCTGTTGGTTTAAAACAGCATTTTTCCATACTCTTTGACACCTCTCTACATCTTCAGGGTGCAAAGCACTCAGCCACCCGCCCGCTGGTAAGGCATCATTATGAATACCGGTGGCCTCTTCAAAATATCGATTAGCGTAATCGAGCCTCCCATCCGCATCTGCTGTCCAGACAATGGTTGGCATAGCTTCCGCGAGCTGCCTAAACTGCCTTTGACTATGGGCAAGATTTTCTTCAACCCGACGCTGGTTAGAAATGTCTTGCAAAGCCCCTTGAACGCTAAAACCGTTCTTGCCAGCGTTATCCATGGCAGCACCAATGATTCGGACGATCCGCCGATTACCTGTTGATGTGCGAATTTCTGCTTCTTCATCAAAAGATGCCCCTTCTCTTATACACTCAAAAAAGGCTTTCTTAATACGTTCTCTATATTCAGGTATGTAATAAGACAACGCCTCATCGATTGTTAATTGAGAGTTATGAGAGGTTTCATGTATGGAGCACACTTCGTCTGACCAGTAGAGCACTTGGCTATGTGAATCGTAACGCCACCCTCCTAAATCAGCCATTTCACCTGCAATGGCTTGCAAACGCACTGCTTGCACCCGGGACTGTTGATCACGTTCGCGACGTATAGCCGAGGATAGTGTGTTGATAAGACTTTCTAAGCCTTGGAGATGACTATCACTAAAAGATTCGTTATCACTATAAAAGGTATAAAGCACCCCCCAGCAACGGTCTGGCTCTTGAACAGGCACACAAAGAGCCCGAGTTAACTGAGGCCAGTCTTTTAAGGTGTTACGTAGTGTTAATGGTAACCTGAATCCGTGAAGCCGGCGCCGACACTTTCCCTATCACCGCCAGCGAGCACTTTTTGATCATTCGCCCGTGCAAGTTGGCTTTCGCAAGCCCGTTATTGCCAAAACCCACCGTGCTGATCGGTG
>NZ_JAMXSJ010000084.1:0-1734 GCF_024124725.1 Halomonas sp. Ps84H-12
ACTTCCATCAGGTCCTGCCGCTGCTGCGCCGTGATCTTCTGCATGCCCCAGTCATCCAGGATCAGCAGGTTGGTCTTCAACAGCTGGTTCATCAGCCGACCGTAGCTACCATCACCGTGCGCGATGCGCACCTGCTCGAACAGGCGCGGCACTCGCAGGTAGCGCACCGAGAGGCCTTGCCGGCAGGCCTGATTGCCCAGGGCACAGGCCAGCCAGGTCTTGCCGCAACCGGTAGGCCCGGTGATGCACAGGTTCAGGGACTGGCGGATCCAGTCGCTGCTCGCCAGGGCCGCCATACGCGAGCGTTCCAGTCCCCGGGGATGACGGTAATCGATGTCTTCGATGCACGCCGGCACGCGCAGGCGGGCGGCCTTGAGCAGCCGGTCCAGCCGACGGTTTTCCCGGTGCAGCACCTCCCGATCCACTAACAGGGCCAGGCGTTCCTCGAACGCCAGGTCGTGGGTTTCCGGTTGGGCGCGTTGTTGTTCCAGGGCATCGCCCATGCCCGTCAGCTTGAGGTGGCGCAAGGTATCGAGGGTGTTGTGCGTTAGCATACGTTTCTCCGGGATCAGTGGTAGTAGTGGGGGCCGCGAACGTTGGTGTGAACCGGCAGCTCGGTCAGTTCCGGTGGCTCCTCGACCACCGGCAGCGGTAACTGATCCAGCCCCTGCTTCAGGATCGAGGTGATGCTCTGGTAACTGGCGGAGTGGATGGCCAGCGCCCGGGCACGGGCCTGCTCAAGGCGATCACGACTGTAGCGCCGACTAAGGTTCAGAAGGCCCAGGCAGGCGCGGTAACCATGTTCCGGATGAGGCCGATCCTTGAGCTGCTTCTGCACCACGCCCAGCGTGCCGGGGCCGATGTCATTGGCCCAGTTCAGGAGCCGTCCCGGTGACCAGTTCTGATGGGCCTGGTGCGATTTAGGCATGTGTTCAGTCAGGGTGGCGAAGCGGCCCTTACCATGACGAGGATGTAGCGCCACTCGCTGCCCTTTGTGCATGACCTCCACGGAGGTGTCGGTCACCCGAACGTCCAGCTTCACCCCCACCAGGGCGTGGGGCACGCTGTATAGCCGCTTCTCGATCTCGATGTGATAGTCGATACCCGGCCGTGCCTTACGCCACTCGGCGTAGGTGTAGGGCGTGGCGGGGAGTGGTCGTAGTGCCGGTCGGTCGAGGGCATCGAACAGGCTTTGACGACTCTCTGTCCGTCCTTGGAACGGGCGTTGGTTCAGCGCTGGTAACAACGCGGCGATGGCGGCGTTCAACTCGGCCAGAGAGAAGAACGTCTGGTGCCGTAACCGGGCCAGGATCCAGCGCTCGACCAACAGCACGGCGGCTTCAGCCTTTGCCTTGTCCTTGGGCTTGTAGGGACGCGCGGGCAGCACCGCCGTCTGATAGTGAGCAGCCAGTTCAGCGTAAGTCTCGTTGATCTTCGGGGTGTAACGGTCCGCCTTGGTGACCGCTGCCTTGAGGTTGTCCGGAACCAGCAGTGCCGGCACCCCGCCGAAGAACGTCAGCATCCGTTGGTGGGAGGCGATCCAGTCCGGCAGGCTCTGGCTCCCGGTGGCCTCGGCGAAGGTGTAGCTGGAGGCGCCAAGCACGGCGACAAAGACCTGGGCCTGACGCATCTCTCCGGTGCTCCGGTCCACCACCGGCACGGTCGGTCCGCAGTAATCGATAAAGACCTTCTCGCCGGCCCGGTGAACCTGGCGCATGCTGCGCCGTTGCCGCC
>NZ_JAMXSJ010000085.1:0-1683 GCF_024124725.1 Halomonas sp. Ps84H-12
CCCCCACCGATGTGGTGCTCAAGTCCCTCGGCCGCCACGGCGAGCGCCCGGCGCATATTCACTACTTTGTCTCTGCCCCGGGCCACCAGCACCTGACCACCCAGATCAACTTAGCCGGCGACCCCTATACCTATGATGACTTCGCCTTTGCCACCCGCGAAGAGCTGGTCGTGCCCGCCGAGCGGATTGAAGACCCGGCCGAGATTGCCAAGCGTGAGCTGGACGGCCCCTTCGCCCAGGTGGTGTTCGACGTGGAGTTGGCACAAACCGACGCTGCCGAGCTACAAGTTCGCCACGCCCGCCCCCGGGCCAAAGAAGACGAACACGACCTCGCCAGCCAACTGGCCGGTACTGCTAAGGTTTAATGCAGGCTGAAGGCGCTGTATGTAAAGGAATAAGTGGCTAAGTTTTAGTATGTTTTAAAGGAGAGCTTTAAATGGCAACAACAACAATCAAAGCCGCTGTTGCACGTAATACCGATGCTCCTCTTACCGTTGAAACGCTTGAGCTTGATGAGCTGAAAGATAACGAGGTAAGGGTAGAAATGGTCTCCACAGGTATCTGTCATACCGACGCTATTGTTAGAGATGGCATTTACCCTACTCCCTTGCCCGCTGTGTTGGGGCATGAAGGCGCAGGTGTGGTTACTTCGGTAGGTAAAACCGTTAAGCATGTCAGTGTTGGGGATCACGTAGTACTCTCTGCTGCCTATTGCGGTGCATGTAAACAGTGTCGAGCTGGCCGAATGGCTTATTGTGAAAACCTCTTTGCTGAGGATTTTGGTGGTCGCCGCAGAGATGGTTCGACATCCCTATCGTGTTGTGGTGAACCTATTTCCTCTCATTTCTTCGGGCAGTCCTCTTTTTCGACATATGCCAACGTCGTGGAAGAGAGTGTGGTGGTTATTGACAAAGATGTGCCGTTAGAGCTGATGGGCCCACTGGGTTGCGGGCTGCAAACAGGGGCTGGCGCGGTTCTTAATGAGATCAAACCAGAAGCGGGTTCATCATTAGTTGTCTTTGGTGTTGGGGCAGTTGGTTCAGCGGCCATTATGGCGGCTAAGGTTGCAGGCTGTACGACGGTGATTGCCGTTGATATTCATGACTCACGACTAGAGTTGGCGCTTGATATCGGCGCTACGCATGTCATTAACTCCAGCAGCCGCGATGTTGCCGAAGAAATTAAAATGATGACTGACGGAGAGGGGGTTCAGTACGCGATTGATACCACCGCGATCCCTGCTGTAACGAAGAAAGCAGCTGAAACGCTGGGGATTCGAGGTGTGCTTGTATTGGTGGGTGCGGCAGCACCTGGTACGGAAGTTCCCTTTGAAGTAGGTGCCTCTCTTGTGAAGGGGTGGACGTTTAAGACAGTAGTGCAAGGCAGTTCGATTCCGCAGGAATTTATCCCTCGATTAGTCAAACTATGGAAGCAAGGCCGCTTCCCATTTGACAAGCTAATTAAGTTCTATTCTCTCGACGATATTAATCAAGGCTTTGAAGACTCTAAGAAGGGGGTTGTTATTAAACCTGTTGTAAAGCTCAGGTAACCCTTTCTTATACCTGAATCCGTGAAGCCGGCGCCGACACTTTCCCTATCACCGCCAGCGAGCACTTTTTGATCATTCGCCCCGTGCAAGTTGGCTTTCGCAAGCCCGTTATTGCCAAAACCCACCGTGCTGAT
>NZ_JAMXSJ010000086.1:0-1546 GCF_024124725.1 Halomonas sp. Ps84H-12
GTAACTATTCAGCACCGGTTGGCTGAGTCGGGGCTTCTTGCTGCATGAAGGCTGGCACCTCCCCCGCAAACAGTTGCTCCAGTGCGGTATGCGCCGCTACCCCTTGCTTGACGGCGGTCGAGAGAAAGCTACGCATGCGGCAGAAGATCTCAGCACCCTCCCAGGAGCGGAAACAGCCCGAGATTTTCTGCTGGACCTTGGTCATTCGCAGATCGCGTTCCCCCTGGTTGTTGGTGAAGGGAGCGGCAGGGTCGTCGAGGAAGCGCAACACGTCGTCCTCGTACGCCTGGAGGCGTTCCAGGAGGTTGCGCGGCTTGGTGCGCTTGGCCCGGCCTCGCGTTCCAGGTGGCGGTTTCACCGGCGGGGGGCACTCGGTGTCCCCTTTCGCCAGGCAATCTCGATAGCGCTGCCGCCAGGCTCGGGTCTCATCGGCCGAGAGGCAGCCGTCGGCCACCTCCACGGCGCGATGCATCTCCAACAACAGGTCATGCAAGGCCTTGGCCCATGCCTGGCCATCGTTCTCCCAGGCCGCTGTCAGCTCCCGAAGGTGGTGCGCATTACAGAGCGCGTGCCGGCAATCCGGATAGCGGTAGTAGGGCTTCCAGTGATCATGCACCAGCACGCCACGCACGAAGGGCAATACGCCGATGGCGTCCATCGCTTCCTGGCCGCGCTTGGGGTGCGGGGCCAACCAGGTCAGGGCCTCGTTGGAGGCGCTGTGTAGCCAGTAGCGTTTGCCACCGACCTGCATTCCGGTTTCATCGGCATGGACGGTGGCTGCTTCACGTAGCGCCGGGATCACCCACTCGGCGAACGCCTCGGCCCGCTGGTAGGCCTCCTGGTTGAAGGCGAACAGGGTGCCGGTGCTCAGCGACAGGCCGCACTGCGAGGTGAGCAACTCGCGGATACGCGCATAGGGCAACAGCTGATACTGGGAGAGATAGACGACATGCGCCTTGAGGCGAGGGCCATACTGGATGGGGCGAGTCACGCCCTCGGGGAATGGCGCCACGTAGCGTTGCCCCTGATCATCTTCGAGGACCTCAGCCTGATATTCGGTGACCACGGCCTGGATTACGATGTCCTGCACTTGGCGCGTTTCGACGCCGACCGGGCGGTAAGAACGCCCCTTGGGGAGTTGCCGACGATCGACACGGAGCTTGACCACCTCGTCGGGGTCCGTCACCGGCGCCAACGTCTTACCCTCATGCCCTGGCTGTCCGCCGGGGCGCCGCTCGCCTTTGGCGCGCGAGCGGCGCTGGCGATTGGGATCCTGGGACGGTGGCTTGCTGCTGTTGCGGCTACTGGTGGCCAGGCGATCGGCCATGAGCTTGACCAGCAGCATCAGCACATCGATGGCGGCACGCAGCGACGGCGAGACCGTCTGGTCTTCCTTGAGCTGCTGCCGGACCCGCTCCAGGGCCTCGTCGACGTTGATATCGCTGATGGTCATATCACCGCATAGGTGTGCCGAATGATGCTGTGCACTATGCCAGAAAAATCAGCTGGTTGGCGATACCCCATCCGCAGCCACCTGAATAGTTAC
>NZ_JAMXSJ010000087.1:0-1532 GCF_024124725.1 Halomonas sp. Ps84H-12
GTAGACATCATGGATTGACCTGCCCCTCCTCAACGTCGTGGATTACGTTGAGGTAGGGACCAAAATGCAGAGCCACTATTGAGGGAGGCAGGTCATGAAACAGTCTAACGCAACTCAGCAAGCTGTTGTCGAGCGGGCCGTTGCCCAGCGTGTCAGCGCCGCCGGCAACGTCCATGCCGCTTATATTGGCCTGGACGTGCACAAGGTCAGCATCTCGGTGGCCATCGCCGAGATCGGGCGCCAGGCGCCCGAGTTCCGCGGTGAGATTCCCAACGAACCCAAGGCCATCGACAAGCTGGTTCGCCAGCTGAGCGAGCGCTTCGCTGGGCAGCCCCTGCTGTTCAGTTACGAGGCCGGCCCCTGTGGTTATGGGATTTATCACCAGGTCCAGGCCAGCGGCCATGACTGCGAGGTTGTCGCTCCAACCCTGATTCCCCAGCGTGCCGGGGACCGTATCAAGACCGATCGGCGAGATGCGCAGATGCTGGCCCGACTTTCGCGCTCCGGTGAGCTGACCCCAGTGTGGGTGCCCACGCCGGAACAAGAGGCGATTCGTGACCTGACCCGCGCTCGGGAGGACATGAAGGCGGGCGAACTCCGCGCTCGACAGCGACTCAACGCCTTTCTGTTACGACACAGCAAGATCTATCCCGGCAAGAGCAAATGGGGGCCGGCATACTTTCGCTGGCTGGAGGAAACAGTTCGCTTCGACACCCCGGTTCAGCAGATCGTGCTGCAAGAGTATGTAGATCATGTGAAGGAGGCCCAGCGTCGGGTGGCCGGTCTGGAGAAGCAGATGGAAGCCGCCTTGCCCACCTGGTCACTGGCGCCAGTGGTCGAGTCGATTCAGGCGATGCGCGGCGTTAGTCTGATCACTGCGATGACGGTGCTGGCG
Organism: Halomonas sp. Ps84H-12; assembly: GCF_024124725.1. Taxonomy (NCBI): domain Bacteria; kingdom Pseudomonadati; phylum Pseudomonadota; class Gammaproteobacteria; order Oceanospirillales; family Halomonadaceae; genus Halomonas; species Halomonas sp. Ps84H-12. The sequence continues at coordinate 896 of NZ_JAMXSJ010000087.1, forward strand.
GAGCTCGGTGATATCACGCGCTTCGATTCGCCCCGCCAACTGATGGCCTACCTGGGGCTGGTGCCCAGCGAGCACTCGAGCGGTGGTAGCCGGCGGCAGGGCGGTATCACCAAGACCGGCAATGGCCACGTGCGACGGGTGTTGGTGGAAGCCGCCTGGAGCTACCGCTTCCCGGCCCGCAAGACACGAATCATTGAGCAGCGCGCCGAGAAGACCTCGCCAACGGTGCAGGCGATCGCCTGGGAAGCGCAGAAGCGCTTATGCGGGCGTTACCGTCGCCTGTCCGCCACGGGCAAAGCCAAGCAGCAGGTCACCACCGCGGTGGCGCGTGAGTTGGCTGGTTTCCTGTGGGCGATTGCCTGTGAGGCCATGGGCAAGCCGCATGGCAGCCGGGCTACCGCATGATCCTCGCGTCCCAGTGCCTACGGCTCAGGGAGCGTCGGGCCGGTGGGAGACCCCCTGACCCTCCTATGAGGCCTCCGCCCTCCGGGGCGGAGTGACCCTCGCTTGTAGACCAGGGTAGCTCCGCGACGAAGTGATGACAGGTCGGTACCCAACCCACGAATACCAGAGAGATCCACCGTCGCTGATAGCCCCTCGCTTCCTGAGCCGTAGGCATTGAGGACAATCACATGTA
>NZ_JAMXSJ010000088.1:0-1494 GCF_024124725.1 Halomonas sp. Ps84H-12
AGACAGGTGCTGCATGGCTGTCGTCAGCTCGTGTTGTGAAATGTTGGGTTAAGTCCCGTAACGAGCGCAACCCTTGTCCTTATTTGCCAGCGCGTAATGGCGGGAACTCTAAGGAGACTGCCGGTGACAAACCGGAGGAAGGTGGGGACGACGTCAAGTCATCATGGCCCTTACGAGTAGGGCTACACACGTGCTACAATGGTCGGTACAAAGGGTTGCCAACTCGCGAGAGTGAGCCAATCCCGAAAAGCCGATCTCAGTCCGGATCGGAGTCTGCAACTCGACTCCGTGAAGTCGGAATCGCTAGTAATCGTGGATCAGAATGCCACGGTGAATACGTTCCCGGGCCTTGTACACACCGCCCGTCACACCATGGGAGTGGACTGCACCAGAAGTGGTTAGCCTAACGCAAGAGGGCGATCACCACGGTGTGGTTCATGACTGGGGTGAAGTCGTAACAAGGTAGCCGTAGGGGAACCTGCGGCTGGATCACCTCCTTAAACGATGCATCATCCCTCGCGGTAAGCGCTCACAATGAATTACCTGATCAGATAGTAGAGCAAACGGTTGATGCACGATCCCCTCTTGGGTCTGTAGCTCAGTTGGTTAGAGCGCACCCCTGATAAGGGTGAGGTCGGCAGTTCAAGTCTGCCCAGACCCACCAAATTCCTGTGATGCGGTGTTAAAACACTTCTCGTATAACGTGATTATGCGTTGAGGTATTTTTCTCGTCTTACGGAAATTTATACAAGAGGTTGGTTTTGCAAAAACAATGGGGCCATAGCTCAGCTGGGAGAGCGCCTGCCTTGCACGCAGGAGGTCAGCGGTTCGATCCCGCTTGGCTCCACCATTATCTTCTTGTTTAGATAAACCCCGTTTGTGATTGTTTCGTGACCATTGATAAGCACGACATAACACGTCTTCTTATCACTGTTCATTGAACAGCTGCTCTTTAACAATGTATATCATGCTGACATGAACGTTTTATAACGTTCATACGTAATTGTTAAGTGATACGTCTCAAGCGTATCCGGCAATCGTTATCATTGCGAGATACCAGACCCCTTCGGGTTATAGGGTCAAGCAATGAAGCGCACACGGTGGATGCCTAGGCAGTCAGAGGCGATGAAAGACGTGGTAGCCTGCGATAAGGTTCGGTGAGGTGGCAAACAACCTGTGACCCGGACATCTCTGAATGGGGAAACCCACTCATCAACAGATGAGTATCTTACGCTGAATATATAGGCGTAAGAGGCGAACCAGGGGAACTGAAACATCTAAGTACCCTGAGGAAAAGAAATCAACCGAGATTCCCCTAGTAGCGGCGAGCGAACGGGGACCAGCCCTTAAGCGTGTGACGGATTAGACGAACAGACTGGGAAGTCTGGCCATAGCGGGTGATAGCCCCGTAGTCGAAAATCTGATCACGTGAAATCGAGTAGGTCGGGGCACGAGAAACCTTGACTGAAGACGGGGGGACCATCCTCCAAGGCT
>NZ_JAMXSJ010000089.1:0-1451 GCF_024124725.1 Halomonas sp. Ps84H-12
GGAAATCGGCGGGTAATGGGCGAGGGCCCTGGTGGAACGCCGGAGCCTCGCACATGAATCAGGCCCTACCTAGAAAGTGGTTTTATGATCAGGGCCTGATATCGATACTGGATACGGTAAGATGGCTTAAACGTTCTGCATGAACCGCCGTGGTACGGAACCGTATGCCCGGTGGTGTGAGAGGACGGGGGAGGTGACTCCCCTTCCTACTCGATTGGGCTATATGATTTTGCGGACGATATCGCCTAGTCTCGCAGGGTCACCAGCACAGAGCTTTTTAACCGCTTCAAGTGACTCGATGCCCAATATCTCGCTAATGTGTCGCAGATCAATCCCCCTGCGCTTTAGCTTCACAGCCAGTGTGCGCCTACCAGACTGAGCGCTTGCGCCTTCTATCCCTGCCTGATCAAAGAGCCGTGTAAAAATGCGGCTGAGCTGTGTAGCGCTGTAGTATGTCTTGCCGCCCCTGCGTTTTGCGCTAAGCTTCAACCCTTCCCCGGTGCGGCCAGATACAAACAGCGGCGACTCTGGATCAAGCCCGCGATAAGCTGCCTTACGGGTGGTAATGCCATGCCCACGCTCTAGCCGTTCGGCAAGGTGTGCGTCGATGGCATTAGTAAGTTTTTTGTTCGTCCAGCACAGTGGGCGAGTCTTTTGATTGTACGCGATAGCTGCTCTGACCTCTGAATCACGCTTAACTGTGCCATCCTCCTTGAGATAGTCATGCACCCGCAGACGACTCAGCTCAGTTACGGTCATGCCGGTACCAAAACATGCCAGCAGTAAAGCCGAATCGCGTAGGCCATTCTCGGTGCTGCTAATGCGGGCTACCTTTACGGCATGTTCAAGTTGGCCGTCTTCCATAATCTATAGCAGCACTGGTATAGACACGGCCAGCAACCTATGCACTTCAGGCTTTCCAGGCTCTACTGTCATTGTCCATATGGATACAAGTTATATATGGACATTGAACCGCCCCGGCTTTACCGGAGACTCCATATCTTGAGAGGATGGAGTTATGAACTCACCAAAACGATATTCCCCAGAAGTCCGGGAGCGAGCTGTTCGATTAGTCCTTGAACAGCAAGACGAATACCCGTCCAAGTGGGCGGCGATCTGCTCCATTGCCAGCAAGTTCGGTTGTACACCAGAGACTTTGAGAGCCTGGTGCAAACGCACAGAACTCACGCAGGAAAACAGCTCGGTTAACCTGTCTGAACATGAACGACTCAAGCAGCTAGAGCGTGAAAACACCGAATTGAAGCGTGCCAATGAAATTCTCCGTAAGGCGGCTGCTTTTTTCGCCCAGGCGGAGCTCGACCGCAAACCCAATTGATGGTGTCATTTATCGACGAGCATCGTGCTCAGTTCGGGGTCGAGTCGATTTGTAGTCAACTGCCAATCGCCCCATCGACGTATTACCACCACAAGGCACTTGAAGCTGATCCTGA
>NZ_JAMXSJ010000008.1:0-139454 GCF_024124725.1 Halomonas sp. Ps84H-12
GGGCTCGCCGCGCCCAACCGGCCAGCAGGCAAGGCGTCAGAACCGCCTTGCAGAAGCTGAGGGGCAGGTTAAGAGCCACACAACAGCACCAACACCAACACCAACACCAACACCAACACAGGGGGGGTGAAGAACCCACGCCTCAGCTCATCCATTAACCTCAAGTCCGACAGACTGCTAGGAAGGAACAGAGAGGCGAAGACCATTTTCAGCGCCCCAATAATGTTATATTATCACATAACATATACTATGAAAGGTCTTGGCAATGTCGTTGCTTTCTCCCTTACCCGTGACCGTGCTTTCCGGCTTTTTAGGTGCCGGCAAAACCACCGTGCTCAACCATATCCTGGCGAACCGTGAAGGCCTCCGGGTGGCGGTGATCGTCAATGACATGAGCGACGTCAATATCGATGGTGCCCTGGTACGCGGCGGCCCAGGCGAGTCAACACTCGACAGTAATGTTGCGCTCAACCGCGCAGACGAGCGCTTGGTCGAAATGAGCAATGGCTGCATCTGCTGCACCCTGCGTGAAGATCTGTTGGTCGAGGTCAGCCAACTGGCCCGTGAAGGTAAGTTTGATTACCTGGTGATCGAGTCGACCGGTATTTCTGAACCGCTGCCTGTCGCCGAAACCTTCACCTTTGAAGATGAGAGTGGTCAAAGCCTTTCCCACGTTGCCCGGCTAGACACCCTCGTGACGGTGGTGGACGGGGCTAACTTCCTCGCCCAATACCAGGAAGCGCAAAGCCTTGAAGAGGTCGGAGAGAGCCTGGGCGAAGAGGACGAACGTAACGTCGCAGACCTGTTGGTCGACCAAATTGAGTTTTGCAATGTCCTACTGATCAGCAAGACCGACCTGATCACTGAGAAAGAGCTGGACGCTTTGAAAGCGATTCTACGCTCGCTCAATCCCGACGCAGACATCGTGCCCATCACCCAAGGTGGCGTGCCGCTAGAAAAAGTGCTGAATACAGGCAAGTTCAACTTTGAACACGCGCAGCAAGCGCCCGGCTGGCTGAAAGAGCTACGTGGCGAACACATCCCCGAAACCGAAGAGTACGGTATTGGCAGCTTCGCCTACCACGCTCGCCGCCCCTTTCACCCTCAAAAGTTTCACGACCTGTTAAACGCCGAATGGTTTGGCAAAGGCCTGCTACGCTCGAAAGGTTTCTTCTGGCTGGCGACTCGCCCCCGTTACGCAGGCCAGTGGAGCCAGGCAGGTGGCATTGCCCATCACGGCCCGGCGGGCGTGTTCTGGAAAGCCATTCCTGAAGCCGACTGGCCAGAGGACCCGGAGTATCGCCAATTCATTATGGAGAAGTGGCAGGAGCCGTTTGGCGATATGCGCCAAGAGCTGGTATTTATCGGCCAAAACCTAGATGAGGCCAGAATGCGTGAAGCGCTGGACGGCTGCCTGCTCAGCGAGGCGGAGCTTTTGGAAGGTATGAAGGTATGGCAGCAACTGCCCGATCCATTCCCAGCCTGGGAGTGACAAAACCACGTCACACCGACACCACCCCAGCACTGGCCGGATGCGCCAACGCTTGCCAAGCGTCATAGGTGGTAAAGAACACTTGGCCGGTGAGCTCGTGGTAGAACGCCGTGTGCGTTAGGCGATCCATCACCGGCCCTTTCACCTCGGCCAAGTGGAGCATGGCACCGGCGTCTTTCAGCCGACCGTTGATCGCCTCCAGGCTCTCCAGGGCCGAAGCATCGATGACATTCACTGCCTGACAGGTGAGCACAATGTGCTTGATCGACGGCGAGCGGGAGGCCAGCGCCATGACGGTATCTTCAAGATAGCGGGCGTTGGCAAAATAGAGGCTTTCATCGATGCGCAGCATGGCGACATGCTCGTCGGTTTCTACCTGATGGCGCTTCACGTTACGAAAATGCTCGGTGCCCGGCACCCGCCCTACCACCGCACTATGGGGCTGGCTGGTGCGGTAAAGGTGTAGCCCCAGCGAGAGCACCACCCCGCTGATAATGCCCACTTCCACGCTGTGCAGAAGGGTCAGCAGCAAAGTAGCGACCATCGCCACCCCATCGCTGCTGGAGTATTGCCAGGTTCGCTTTACCGCAGGCAAATCAATCAACGTCCCCACTGCCACGATAATCGTGGCGGCCAGCGTGGCGGTGGGTAAAAAGGCCAGTAAGTCGGTGAGTAGCAGCGTGGCCAACACAATCCCAAGCGCGGTAAACGCCCCCGCCAGCGGCGTTGCTGCCCCGGCTTCAAAATTGACCACCGAGCGCGAAAAACCGCCCGACACCGGCGAGCCGCCGCTAATGCCAGCGCCAAGATTCGCCATGCCGAGCGCAATCAGCTCTTGGTTGGGGTCGATACGCTGACGACGCTTGGCGGCCAGGGTCTGCGCCACGGACACCGACTCTACAAACCCTACCAAGCTGATCAGCAGCGCCGCCGGGAGCAGACCGAGCCACAGCGATTGATCCAGACTCGGCAGCGTAATGGCAGGCAGGCCACTGGGCACAAAGCCCACCAAATCGACCCCGCGCTGCTCTAGTTGGAAGCCCCAGGCCAACAGGGTGGTCACTACCACGGCCGAAATAGGCGCGGCTTTGACCATTAACCCTGCCCCGCACCGATATACTCCGGGCTGCCCGGCGCGGCAAAACTGCTCAGCGCCGAGGCCGTCATGAGTGCTGCCACCGCCACCGGCCCTACTGCCAAACTCGCGCTGGTGCCAAAGACGGCGTACAGCACCAGCGGCAGCATGCTGGCATAGAGCCCCATTTCCGGCGGCAACCCTGCCAGCATGGCGTAGGCCAGCGCTTGCGGCACCAGCATCAGCGTGACGATCACCGCGGCAAGTACATCCCGCGTGAGCAAGCCCCGATGATACGTTCGCAGCCAGCCGATTAGCGGCACCCAGCGCTCAATGATCATGATGCAGTCTCATAATAGGTATCTGCTGATACGGGGCCTTCGTACTAGGGTTTCACGCGTCTTCGCTTTTTATTGGGCGCTTCGTTCAAGGCCATGGCGCTGATCTTCCAAGTCAACCCCTGCCGCATGGGCCGCCGCAAACAGCTCCGCCAAATCGCACTGCTCGTGCTGACGCTTGGCGTAGGCCCACAGGTGCGTGGCCCGCTTACCTGAGCGGCAAAATGCCAATAGCGGGCGCGGCAGTTGTTGGAGCGCTTCAGCAAAGGCGCGGATGTCAGCCTCACTGTACTCGCCTGGCTTCACGGGGATATGCACCCAGGCAAGGCCAAGCTGCTCAGCTTTTTCGCGGTAGCGCGCCTCGTCGGGAAAATCTTCGCTCTCACCCTCGATGCGGTTACACACCACCGCGTGAAAACCACGGGCTTTTACCTCTTCCAACTCATCCAACGTCAGCGCTGAGGTGATCTCAACGCCTGGCTCCAATGGCTTCGTTTGCATGACCACACCTCCTCTTGGTTTGGATAACATCAATCCCAGGCCGCACCTTCCAGGGCATCCAGGGGGATTTTTAGATAGCGCTTGCCGTTGGCTTCTGGTTCCGGTAAACGGCCACCGCGAGTATTCACCTGCAGCGCGTGCAAAATCAGCTTGGGCATGGGTAGCTCGCTATCCCGCTGGTGGCGTAGGGCGATGTACTCCTCCTCGCTTTTGCCAACCAAGTGCGGGTTGTTGGCTCGCTGCTCATCGACACTGCTCTGCCACGTTGGCTCACGGCCATCGGGCATATAGTCGTGGCCGGTGAACAGCCGCGTATCGTCCGGCAGCGTGAGAATCTGCTGAATGGAGTTCCATAGAGACTTGGCATCCCCACCGGGAAAATCGGCGCGCGCCGTCCCAAAATCAGGCTGGAAAAGGGTGTCATGCACAAAGGCGGCATCACCGATGACGTAGGTGATGGAGGCCAGCGTATGGCCAGGCGAGTGCAGCACGCGGGCGCTGAGTTCACCAATGGCAAACGTATCGCCCTCGACAAACAGCGTGTCCCACTGGCGGCCATCGGTGGGCATCTCCGGCCAGTGATAAATCTCCTTCCACAGGGCCTGCACTTGCGTGACGTACTGGCCAATCGCCGTCGGCGCGCCGGTTTTTTCTTTTAGGTACTGGGCTGCTGAAAAGTGGTCTGCGTGTGGGTGCGTATCCAGAATCCACGCCACTGTCAGTCCCTCTTCCTTAATATATTTCAGCAACGCATCAGCGCAGAAAGTCGCCGTTGCGCCGGATTTCTCGTCGAAATCCAGCACCGGGTCAATAATCGCGCACTGTTTGGTAGCGGGGTCGCTGACGATGTACTGAACGCTAAAGGTGCGCGGATCAAAAAAGCCCGCTACGTCGGGTGACCCCGCACCGGTGCTTTGAGATAGGGCAAAGGTCTTCATGCTTATCTCCTAGATACGTGAGTATGTATGCTTGACGCTTATGCGCCAACTATTGTTATAAAGATAGCTAATTATTGAATATAAGCAATCACCACCACAAAAATGCCGCCTCCCTGGCAACAGGGGGCGGCAATCCATAAGAGTACTAGTGGCGCAATCGATACGGGCTAAAACGCCTTCTCCAACGCAAAGCGCGGCTGGGTGCTCCCCTCTTTCGTCACGCTCTCCGTGAACATCGCTAGCGGGCGCACCCAGAGGCCGTAGTCGCCGTAGAGCGCGCGGTAGACCACCAGCGGCTCTTCGCTTTCGCTGTGCTGGGCGGTGCCCACCACCTCGTAAAGGCTGCCTTTGTAGTGGCGGTAAATACCGGGAACGGGAGTGGTCATTCGTTTTCCTCTTGAATGGCTTGAGTGGCGGCGGGCTGATTCGCTTTCTTAGCGAGGCGCTCCAACACTTTGGAGGCGGCCACGAAGCCAAAGGTGCCGGTTAGAAACGTCGCGGCGCCAAAGCCTGAAGCGCAGTCCAGCCGTGTAGCCTCGTTGCTGTCGGGCTTTTGCAGGCACACTTCGCCGTCGCCGCTGGGGTAGACCAGCTGCTCGTCGGAGTAGACGCACTCCACCGAGAAACGCCGTTTAGGGTTGCGGGAGAAGCCGTAATCCCGGCGCAATCTTGAGCGCACTTTGGAGAGCAGCGGGTCGTGCTCGGTGCGGGTCAAGTCCGCCACTTGAATGCGCGTGGGGTCGGTTTGTCCGCCCGCTGCGCCGGTGACGGTAATCGGGATTTTGCGTCGCTTGCACCAGGCGATTAGCGCCGCTTTGGCGATGACGCTATCAATGGCATCCACCACATGGTCGGCATCCTCAGGAATGCGCTCGGCTAGGTTGGTGGGCGTGACGAAAGCGGTATCCGCGATGATCTCGATCTCGGGAGCAATCAGGCGGCAGCGCTCGGCCAGCACGTCTACTTTGGGCTGGCCAATCGTGCCATCCAGCGCGTGGAGTTGGCGGTTGACGTTGGAGACGCACACGTCGTCCAGATCAATCAGCGTAAGTTTGCCGATGCCCGAGCGGGCGAGCGCCTCGACCGCCCAGCTACCCACGCCGCCAACCCCGACCACCACCACATGGGCACGGCGAAATGCCTGCACCGCACGCTGGCCGTAAAGGCGCCGAATACCGCCAAAGCGGAAGTCATAATCGCTAGAGGAAGTCGTGGATTCATTCAATGACATGGGCAGGCTCACAGTGCTTGCAGGGCAGAAGGCGTGGCAATGGGCGGCGTTCGCACGCTATCTAGCGGTAAATGCCCCTGCCAGCCAAACTGCTCGAACAGGTTTTTCATCGTCTCATCCACGGCGCAGCTGAGCTGAATGCGTTTATCCAGCAGCGGGTGATCAAACGCTAAATAGGTCGCGGCCAAGAGTAGCCTCGGTGCGGCCAGCTGCTCGGCAAAAAAGCGGTTGTGGACACTTTTGCCGTGCTTGGCGTCGCCAATGATCGGGTAGCCACGGCGGGATAAGTGGCGGCGTATTTGGTGCCGTCGACCGGTCAGCGGCCGCGCTTCCACCAGCGAGTAGCGCGCCACCGGGTAGCGGTCTACCTGCACGGGTAGCTCGACGCTGTCCAGGCGGCGAATGTCGGTCATCGCGGGCATGGCGGGCATTTCCGCCTTGGGGCGCGTGCCGTCCTCCTCCCGTAACGGGTAATCCAACCGCTCCTGCTCCGGCGCTTTGCCGCGCACTACCGCGAGGTAGCGCTTCTCCACTTGACGTTCGCTAAAGCCCTCGCTGAGCAGGGCGGCCACCTCAGAGGAGAGACCAAACACCATCACGCCGGAGGTAGGCCGGTCCAGCCGGTGCACCGGGTAGACCCGCTTGCCGAGCTGGTCGCGCAGGCGCTGAAGCAGGAACTCAGTTTCCCCACGCGCCAGCGCTGAGCGGTGCACTAACAGGCCTGACGGCTTATGCACCGCTACAAGATGCTCATCCTGATAAAGGATGTTAAGTGGCGGCATGGAACTCCTTGATACATAGGCAGAGCATTTGGACATGAAACAGAAACATGAAACAGGGACATAAAACAGAGATGTGGAATCGCGGGCTATTGTCGCGGCTTGGCGCGCTCATGTCATCCGTTGCCAGCACGCTAGGCGGAGATTTCGTCGCCATTGGCAGAGTAGCGGTAGGCCAACTACTGTTAAAGAGTGCCCTTTGTGAGGGCTTCCACGGAAAAGGAAAGGAGCAATTATTATGCGCTATTCACTACCCCTTACCGGTATCGCGGCGGGTGTGCTGCTGGCCACCACGGTACAGGCCAATGAACCGCTTAAGGTTGAAATGCATAAGGTCAGCGCCGACGGTGTGGAGGAGTCTATCGGCACGGCGGCCGTTGAGCATACCGAGCATGGCGTGCTGCTCACCCCTTCGTTAACCGGCCTGGAGCCGGGCGTGTACGGCTTTCACGTTCACCAAAACGCCAGCTGTGAGCCCGCCGAGAACGACAGCGGCGAGATGACCGCCGCGCTGTCAGCTGGCGGCCACTACGACCCAGAAGAGGCGGGCACCCACCAAGGCCCCTACGGTGACGGCCACTTGGGCGATCTACCTGTACTCACCGTCAATGGCGATGGCGAAGCCAATCTGCCGGTACTGGCCCCACGCCTCAGTATGGAAGATATGCCGGGCCGCAGCCTGATGATTCATGCTGGTGGCGACACTTACGCGGATGAGCCCCACCTCGGCGGCGGCGGCGCCCGCATGGCTTGCGGCGTTGTCTCCTCTTAACCCTCAATTTGATGGCATTTTCACTTCGGGCAGCCAAACGGTTGCCCGTTTTTCTTTGTTAATCAGCCACTAAAGTCGCAGACCACTAAAGTCGTAAAGCACTAACCGGTACGTCTCTGTACATTCACCCAGGCTAAATAAGCGCGGCTTGCTGCATGGCTGTTCGCTTGACACCCTCCCTGACCAGTTGAGTGCTTTCTATGATTACGTTCATTTTCTCGATAGTGCTATTAGTCGTGGGTTACTTTACCTACGGCAAGTTCGTCGAGCGCGTGTTTGTCGCCGATCGTAAGCGTCAAACACCGGCGTTCAGTATGCGCGACGACATCGACTATGTACCGATGAATACCACGCGCAACTCGCTCATTCAGCTGCTGAACATTGCTGGGGTAGGCCCCATTTTCGGCCCTATCCTGGGGGCGCTCTATGGTCCGGTGGCGTTTGTGTGGATCGTGATTGGCTGTATTTTTGCAGGCGCGGTTCACGACTACCTAACTGGCATGATCTCCATCCGTAACCACGGCGCTCACCTGCCCCAGTTGGCGGGCAAATTCCTGGGCAAAACGATGAAGCACGTGGTGAATGGCTTTGCGATTTTGCTGCTGCTATTGGTCGGCACCGTGTTCGTGACCTCTCCGGCGGCCCTGCTCGCTAACATGACATCGCTGTCGCTGACACTGATCATCCTGGCGATTTTTGCCTACTACCTGATTGCCACGCTGCTGCCGATTGATAAAGTGATTGGGCGTATTTACCCCTACTTCGGCGCGCTTTTGCTGTTCAGCGCCGCTGGCATCGGCATTGGTTTGGTGGTAACCGGCGCGCCTATCCCGGAGCTCTCTTTCCAGAACATGCACCCGGATAATGCACCGATCTTCCCGCTGCTGTTCCTGACCATCTCCTGCGGTGCGCTTTCCGGCTTCCACGCCACACAGACGCCAATCATTTCGCGCACTACTGAAAACGAAACCAACGGACGCAAAATCTTCTACGGCATGATGATCGCTGAAGGCGTGATTGCCATGATTTGGGCAGCGGCGGCCATGAGCCTGTTCCAAGGTGAACAGTCGCTTTCCGATGTATTAGCAGCAGGCGGCCCTGCCGCTGTTGTGGGCGAAGTCTCTACCACCATGCTGGGCGCCGTTGGTGGCACCCTGGCCGTGCTGGGTGTCATTGTGCTGCCGATCACCTCCGGCGATACCGCCTTCCGCAGCGCTCGGATGATTATTGCCGACTATTTGAAAGTAGAGCAGAAGCCTATCGTTAAGCGCATCCTGATTGCGCTGCCGCTGTTTGTGGCGTCTTACGCGCTCACCCATATGGACTTCACGCTGCTGTGGCGCTACTTCTCCTGGGCCAACCAAACCACCGCCGTGATTGCGCTCTGGACCGGCACGATGTATCTGGTGCTATCGCGTAAGCCTTACCTGATCACTTCGATTCCGGCGGTATTTATGACCATGGCGACCTTCACCTACCTCGCCTATGCGCCGATTGGCTTTAACCTGCCGCTGCAAACCAGCTATATCGTGGCGGCACTTGGCACGCTGGTCTGCATTGCGCTGTTTATGAAGCGCGTACGCCGCCTGAGCCGCGCCACCTTTAGCGTGGATGAGCCGGTGCCAGGTGCGCTGGATCAAGACGCTACGCTGGCCACTAGCAGTCGGTAAATATCAGGTCAACACTTTGCATTGAAATGCAAAACGGGCAGCCCCAAGGGGCTGCCCGTTTTGTATTAGCTAGCGCTCGGCGCTTAATCGCCTACTGCCAAGCGGACGAAGTCTTATTCTTCGTCAGTGGCCAGTGCCATATGTTTTTGCAGATAGTTCTGGATACCCACTTGCTCGATCAGTTTTAGCTGCGTTTCGATGTGGTCGATATGACCCTCTTCATCGGCCAGCAGGTCACGCAGCAGATCGCGCGTCACGTAATCTTTCACGCTTTCGCAGTAGGTAATGGCTTCGATGTAGTCGTTGCGGCCGTCATGCTCGATCTTCAAATCACACTCGAGCATCTCTTTGACGTTTTCACCGATATGCAGCTTGCCGAGATCCTGAAGGTTAGGAATACCTTCCAAGAACAGGATGCGCTCGATCAGCTTATCGGCGTGCCGCATCTCTTCAATGGACTCATCGTACTCCCACTTAGCCAGTACTTTCAGGCCCCAGTCTTTGTACATCTTGGCATGCAGGAAGTACTGGTTGATAGCGACTAGCTCGTTGCCCAGTGCGATATTGAGATGCTGAATAACCTTCGGATCACCTTTCATGCCATCACCTTTTTTTAGCGTACAAGTCTTATCGGACAGTACTGAAGCGTACTGTTTTTCAAAGGTACCATTACATTAACTAAGGAGTATAGGCCATTAAAAGGCTTACTCCCAACGATGTTGGGAGCATAGACAGGAAAGAAAAAATTTCAAATAAATCAATTATTTGCTAACGATAAGCCTAACAAGAGTGATTCGCGTCATACGGCGTAAGCAAGACTCATATCAGACTCTAAGCGAGCAGCTTGAACGGCCTCACGGGTGAGCGACTTGGCAAAGCAAGCGCACTTGCCGCACTGAGTGCCGCAGCCAGTGGCTTCGCGTACTTCTCGCCAGCTGCGCGCTCCGTCGCTAACCTGTTGGCGAATCTGGTGGTCGGTTACTCCCTTGCACACACATACGTACATGGCAACACCTCATAAAAATCATGAGGTGAATGTAAATGATTCGCATACATCTTTTCAAGTAGAAAACGTTGTTCTTTAGTATCGATTCGCCTTAAGGCAACTAAAGTTTTCGCTAACCTACTGGCTGAACAAATATTTTCTCTCCAGCTGCTGAAAATTATTTTTTCGGGAGCACCACGGTTTCGGTCTTGGAGGCGATGTCTGGCCAGCTTCTACGCTGCCCATCGAACAGCACCCACCAATAGCCGATACCGAAGGCCGCCAAGGACAGCCAGGCCGTCGCGCAGCGAATCAGGCTCTGCTTTAAGGTAATCGCGTGACCATCCAGGGTTTGTACGCGCAGCCGCCAGGCTTGCATGCCGAGCGTCATCCCTCCCCGGCGCCAGGAGTAGACGAAGAACAGCGTCACGAAAAACAGCAGCATGAGCCGCAGGCTCCAGATATCGAAGGCCGTGGTACCGATCTCTTCTGCCGTTTGGCCCAGCACGAAGCGGAAAAAGGCCAAGTGAGCCACGGTGACGGCGATCCAGATAGCCGTCACCAAAAAACCGTCGTACAGCATGGCGCCCAATCGGCGACCTATGCCGGCGGGCCAAACGTCATCCAACTGGGTAAAACGTCGCGTCGTCACTGCTCTATTCTCCTGATGTGCGTCTGCGCGGCCTTTAGCCATTTCGGCGCAAGAAATAGATCCCCACCGCGGCACAGGCAAGAGTCGGCACTAGCACCGCCCAGACTGGGGAAAAGCCAAAGATGGTCGACGCCGGGGCGAGCAAATCCTGCACGTACTTGAACACCAGACCGGTCACTACGCCATAAAAGACCCGCGTGCCCGCCGCCACCGAACGCAGCGGACCAAACACAAACGAGGCGGCAATCAGTACCAGTGACCCCATGGTGAGCGGCATCAATACCTTTTGCCAGAAATAGAGCAGCGGCTGGTCTGCCTGAAGGTTCTGGCTTTGGAGGAAATTGGCGTAGGCCCATAGCTCGCTGGGTGCCTGGCTTTCGATGTTACGTAGCAGCCGCTCCAACTGAGTCGGGGTGAGCGCCGTTTCCCAAGCCGCACTGGGCTGGTACTCCGACTCAGTGCGATTATCAAAAATGCGCGTGGTGGTCACGCCTTCCAGCTGCCATGCCCCCTCCTCCCAGTGGGCACGATTGGCATGGGTCGCTTCGATGAGACGGCGCTCGTCGAAGCGGTAGCGGGTTAAATCCAGCACCACGTTATCCGCCCGAATGGCCCCAAAGCGGTAAACGCTGTCGCCTTCGAACTGCCAGCCGCTGCGGGTGGTGAGCATGGCTCCCTCACCTTGGCGCTGCTCTAAGCGCCAGGCTTCGGCGTACTGCTCGGTTCGTGGGCTGACGAACTCTGCCACCAGCAGCACGACCACAACAACCAGCAGCACGGGCTTCATCACGCCCCACACAATCCGCGCCAGCGAACGGCCAGCAGCACGCATCACCGTAAGCTCATTGCTGGAAGCCATACTGCCCAGGCCAATGAGTGCCCCAATCAGCACCGCCACTGGAGCATACTGATAAAAGCGCCAGGGCAACCTCATACCTAAATAGAGCAGCACGTCTAGTGCGCTATAGTCGCCTTGGGTGTCGCCTAAATCACCAATGTAGGCAATGGTGATATCCAACCCCAGCAGTACAAACTGCACCACCACAATGGCTGCCAGCACGTTGCGGGCGATATAGCGATCCATTTGATCCATAGCGATCAGCATTAGCGCACTCCTTTACGTTGCGAGTGCCACAGCAGCAGCAATCCAAGCCCTAAGAACAGGCCATGCACGGGCCACACACCCACGGCAACCGCTAGAGAGCCGCTGCCAATAGCATCCACCGCTGCCAGCAACAGGCTTAAATAGGCGACGTAAAGAAATACCGCAGGAAGTAGCTTGCCAAAGCGCCCTTGACGCGGATTCACCCGAGAGAGCGGCTGGGCCAATAGCGCCAAAATAAATACCATTACCGGCAAGCCTGCCCGCCACTGAAACTGCGCCTGCGCTCGTGGGTCTGGGTCGTTCCACAGCTCAGTGGTGGTCGCATACTCAAGCGAGTTTAACTCTTGCCGGTCACGGCTTAGCCCCAGCCGCAGCGTATAGCGCTCGAAGGTCAAACGCTCGGCATCCTGGCGTCCGGGCGTTACGCCGTAGCGCTCGCCGTCTTCCAAAATGAGAAAACGGCTGCCGGTATCGACGTTCGTTTCCTGATAGCCCGACCCCGCGCGCGTGATGTAACTATGCGTTTTTTCTGCCCCCGCCATGGGCTGCTCGTGCACCAGCACTTCCTGCATTTCCGTGCCGTCGCTATTGAAGTCAGTGATATAGGCTGTGCGCCCGCCGCCAAAATCTTGGAAACGCCCTGGCGCCAGCACTGAGACATCTAAACGGCTGCGCTGCTCTTCTAATATGGCCTCAGTTTGCAACGCCCCGGCAGGGGTTAGCCACAGGCTACACAGCCCTACCAATACCGCGACCACTGTTGCGGGCAGCAGGGTTACCCGTAAAAGCCGAGTGGGGCTCATACCGCAGGCCACCATCACGGTGATTTCGCTGTTCATATAAAGCTGCCCATAGGCCAACAAAATGCCTAAAAAAAACGACAGCGGCAGGATCAGCTCCATAAACCCAGGCAAATGAAAAACCATCAGGCTGCCTAGAATCGTGACGGGAAAATCGCCCTCGGCGGCATCTGAAAAGTAGCGGATAAAGCGGCTGCCCATAATCACCAGCAGCAGGATGCCCGCCACAGCGGACATCGTCAGTAACACTTCGCGAGTTAAGTACCGAAATAAAATCAACGCACTCTCCGACTAGTGGTGCAGGTTGCCATGCAATGCGCCCATGGCTTGGGTACACTAATCAAACTGGTAGCAAACACTAAATAACGGGGCATTATCCCGAATCACTCGTTGCTTGTCTTGTTGGAGACGTCATGGAATTTTCCGTTCAGACCACGAACCCAGCCAAAGCCGAAACGGCTTGCCTCGTTCTCCCTGTCTATAAAGGTAGCGACTTACTGCCCTCTGTCGCCAAATTAGACGACGCCAGCGAGCGGTTAATCGGCCAACTGCTGGAGCGCGGCGACTTCGATGCCGCGCTGGGCAACACGCAATTGGTGCCTTTCGCACCGGGCCTGGGGGCTGATCGCATCCTATTGGTAGGCTTGGGCGAACGCGCCAAATGTCAGGAAGCGGCCTTTATTAAAGCGCTGGACGCAGCCATGGTTGCGCTCACCAAACTGCCTATCGATGAAGCCAACGCCACCTTTACCGATGTGCCGCTTGAAGGCCGCGACGCCGTCTGGAAAGCACGTAAAACGCTGGAAGCCGCCGAACGCGCGATTTACCGCTTTGATCAATTTAAGTCATCGCCTGCCAAAGCGCCCAGCTTGGCCAAGCTCACCCTGATCGTTAGCGATGCCAGCGACGCCCCCCTCGCCAAGCAGGGGGCTGCTTTAGGCACCGCCATTGGCCAGGGCATTAATTTCACCCGCACGCTCGGCAACCTACCGGGCAATGTGTGCACGCCGCGCTACTTAGCCGAGCAGGCAGAAGCATTAGGTCGCGATTCTCAAGGCGCGCTCGACGTTGAGATTCTAGACGAAGCGGCGCTAGAGGCCCTGGGCGCTTATTCACTGCTGTCAGTAGGCCGTGGCAGCGTCGAGCCAACACGGCTCATCGTGATGAAGTATCAGGGTGCAGAAAACCCAGAGGAAGCGCCCCATGTACTGGTAGGTAAAGGCATCACCTTCGATACCGGCGGTATTTCACTGAAGCCCGGCGAAGGCATGGATGAAATGAAGTTTGATATGGGCGGCGCGGCCAGCGTCTTTGGCACCGTAAAAGCCGTGCTGGCGATCAAACCCAAGCTCAACGCCGTGTTTATCGTTGCCGCTGCCGAGAACATGCCTGATGGCGCCGCCACCAAGCCGGGCGACATTATCAAAACGCTCAAAGGCCTGACGGTTGAAGTCCTCAACACCGATGCCGAAGGCCGTTTGGTGCTGTGCGATGCGCTCACCTATGCCGAGCGCTTTACCCCGGCCAGCGTGGTCGATATCGCCACGTTGACAGGCGCGGCCATTATTGCCCTTGGCCACCACGCCACCGGCCTGCTCTCCAACGACGATGACCTAGCGCTTGATCTGCTGGATGCTGGTGAAACCGCCTGGGACCGCGCGTGGCACCTGCCGCTATGGGATGAGTATCAGGAGCAGCTGGACTCCAACTTCGCCGACTTAGCCAACATTGGCGGTCGCCCGGCGGGTACGATTACCGCCGCCTGCTTCCTATCACGCTTTGCCGACCACTTCCCCTGGGCGCACCTGGATATTGCCGGCACCGCTTGGCATTCGGGCAAACAAAAAGGCGCCACCGGCCGCCCGGTGGGTCTACTGACCCAATACCTGCTCGACCGTGAAGCCGACGCTCAAGTCGAAAATGGCGACGCCTAACCACACAAACAGGCCACCAATGGTTGCCTTTCGTTAACGCAACCGTTAAACCTGAAAGTATGAGCGTGTGCCGCTGCCAAGCAGGCACATGCTATCCAAACGATACGCTTAATAGATGCCCTTCGGGGCTTGGCTCTAGCGGAGAGAACACGCCGTGCCCACAGCTTCAGATGCTCAACTTGAATCACGTTTTGAAATTTTGCCGTCCAACCAGCCGGCGGCCGATGACATTCGTGACAACATCCTGCAAAACCCAGGATTTGGTAAATACTTCACCGACCACATGGCCCACGTGCGCTGGACCGTCGATGCCGATTGGCACGGTCACCAAGTACGCCCCTACGGCCCGCTGACCCTGGACCCCGCCGCCTCGGTGCTGCACTACGGCCAGGAAATTTTTGAGGGAATCAAGGCGTACCGCCATGCCGATGGCTCTATCTGGACCTTCCGCCCAGAGAAAAACGCCGAGCGTTTTCGCCGTAGCGCTCGCCGTTTAGCGCTGCCCGAGCTTTCCGATGACGACTTCATCGGCTCGCTGAAAGCACTGCTGGCCCAAGACCACGCCTGGGTACCCACCCCGGCTAGTGAAGCCGACGAGTGCAGCCTCTACCTGCGTCCGTTCATGATCGCTTCGGAAGCGTTTCTGGGCGTGCGTCCGGCTCACGAAGTCGACTACTACGTGATTGCATCCCCGGCGGCGGCCTACTTCAAAGGCGGAATCGAGCCGGTCTCTATTTGGCTCTCCTCACACTACAAGCGCGCGGCCCCTGGCGGTACCGGTTTTGCCAAGTGCGGTGGCAACTACGCCGCCTCGCTGGCCGCCCAAAAAGAAGCCGCTGCCAACGGTTGCAGCCAGGTCGCCTTCCTGGACGCTGCTGAAAACAAGTGGATCGAAGAGCTGGGTGGCATGAACCTGTTCTTCGTTTACAAGGATGGCCGCATCGTCACACCGCGCCTGACCGACACCATCTTGGAAGGCGTGACCCGCAACTCTGTCCTGACCCTGGCTAAAGACGCGGGCCTCATCCCCGAAGAGCGCGCGATCAGCATCGACGAGTGGCGCGAAGGTGCCGCCTCCGGCGAGATTACC
Organism: Halomonas sp. Ps84H-12; assembly: GCF_024124725.1. NCBI lineage: Bacteria > Pseudomonadati > Pseudomonadota > Gammaproteobacteria > Oceanospirillales > Halomonadaceae > Halomonas > Halomonas sp. Ps84H-12. The sequence goes on from NZ_JAMXSJ010000008.1 coordinate 15,363, forward strand.
GAGGTCTTCGCCTGCGGTACGGCCGCCGTAATTACCCCGGTTGGCGAGCTGGTCACGGAAAACGAGCGTATTCGCCTGCAGGGCGATGGCAATAACGAAGTGGCCAAGCGCATTCGCAAGACACTGCTCGACCTTCAGTATGGCCGCAGCGACGATAAATACGGCTGGCTGACCCGCTTGGTATGACCCTCTAGCGTTACTCAACACCTGGCCGCCACTCACCGTGGCGGCCAGGCTGCCAAGCGCGTTGACCCCGCTGGAGCCACCGATGGCACGCATCGATTTTTATATTCTGCCCGATACCACCCTTGAAGCGCGTTTACAGTTTGCCTGCAAGCTCGCCGAAACGATCCACCGCAAAGGGTACCGACTGCACCTGCACTGCGAAGACAAAGCGCTGGCCGAACAGGCCGACGAAGCGCTGTGGCAGTTCCGCGATGATGCTTACCTGCCCCATGCATTGGAAGATAGCGAGCTAGCCGACAGTGTGCCCATCACACTAGGCTGGCAGCAGCTACCGGTGCCCACTGAAGAGACGGCGCTGCTGAACCTACACCCCGATATTCCCGAAGGTATTGAGCACTTCGCCCGGATTGCCGAGATCATCAACCAACACCAACATGTGCTGGTCGCTAAACGCGCCTGCTGGCAGCGCTACAAGGCGCTTGGGCATGAGGTCGTGCCGCATAAATTAGGGTAGTAAAACAACCACTCAATGGATGAGACACCCCATGCTTTCTCATGCCCTGTTAGCCCGCACACCGCTGGCGGTCATCGTTATCGCCCAACTGTTTGGCACATCACTCTGGTTTAGCGTTAATGGCGTTGGCTTGGCGCTGCAAGAAGCCGTGGGGCTAAGTGAAAGCGACCTGGGGCTGCTTACCATTGCCGTGCAGGCGGGGTTTATTACCGGTACGCTGCTGATTGCCACTACCGGCCTCGCCGACCGCATACGTGCCAGCCACCTGTTTGCGATGTCCGCTGTACTCGGCGCGCTGATTAACGCAGCGTTTATTGGCGTGGCAGAAAGCGTCACGCTGGCGGCAGTGGCACGCTTTTTAGTCGGGCTTTGTCTGGCGGGCATTTATCCGCTGGGCATGAAGCTGGTGGTGAGCTGGACACCCACTCATGCAGGCTCGGCGCTTGGCTGGTTGGTCGGCATGCTCACCCTTGGCATTGCTTCGCCGCACCTGCTGCGCGGGCTTACCCTGCATCTTCCCTGGCAGTGGCCACTGCTGTTGGCCTCTGCCCTTGCTCTTCTGGCAGCGCTGATGATTTTTAAGCTAGGCGTGGGGCCACACCTGCCTGCTAAGGCCAACGGCGGGCGACCCTGGGCGGGGCTTGCCGCATTTAAAGAGAAGAACTTCCGCGCCGCCGCGCTGGGCTACTTCGGCCACTGCTGGGAGCTTTACGCCCTCTGGGCGCTGGTGCCTTTTTTGGTCGCCAGAGAGCTGGAACGCTTAGGCGCAGCCCCGGGCCTGCAGCCGTGGCTAAGCTTTGCGGTCATCGCCTTGGGGCTTCCCGGCTGCGTATGGGCCGGCTGGTGGAGCCGACGCATCGGTAGCGCGCGGGTCGCGTTTATCGCGCTGGCGGTATCTGGCACCCTGTGCCTTATCTATCCGCTGCTAGGTGGCCTCTCCCCCTGGCTGCTACTGGCGCTACTCGCGCTTTGGGGCGTGAGCGTGATTGCCGACTCGGCCCAGTTCTCTGCCCTGGCCTCCGCCAGCGCGCCGCCCGAGCGGCTGGGCGCGGCGCTGGCCATGATGAATGCGATTGGCTTTGGCCTCACGATTCCCTCCATCGCGTTAGTGACAGCCCTATGGGCAAGCCAAGGGCCTTGGGTGATTTGGTGGTTGCTGCCTGGGCCAGTGCTTGGACTGATAGCCATGCGTGGATTGCATCTGCGAACACACCTACGCACAACACAACCCTGACGAGCGCGGGGCGTTCGCGCTATACTTGCCACCATTTTTTGCAAGCCGTGAGCCGACTCCCCATGGAAAAGACCTACCAACCCGAACAGATCGAAACCCGCTGGTACGAACGCTGGGAAGCCGATAACCGCTTCGCGCCGTCTGGCCGCGGCAAGCCCTTCTCGATCATGATTCCGCCGCCCAACGTCACCGGCAGCCTGCACATGGGCCACGCGTTCCAGGACACCATCATGGATACCCTGACGCGCTGGAAGCGGATGCAGGGCAACAACACCCTGTGGCAGGTAGGCACCGACCACGCCGGTATCGCCACGCAGATGCTGGTGGAGCGCAAGATTGCAGCCGAAGAGGGCAAGACCCGCCATGACCTCGGCCGCGAGGCGTTCATCGAAAAAGTGTGGGAGTGGAAGGAAGAGTCCGGCGGCCACATTACCCGACAGCTGCGCCGCATGGGCGCCAGCGTCGACTGGAGCCGTGAGCGCTTCACCATGGACGATGGCTTCTATAAAGCGGTTCAAGAAGTTTTCGTGCGCCTGCACGAAGAGGGCCTGATCTATCGCGGCAAGCGGCTGGTGAACTGGGACCCCACCCTGCACACCGCCATTTCCGACCTGGAAGTCGAAAACAAGGAGCAGCAGGGTAGCTTCTGGCACTTCCGCTACCCGCTGGCCGACGGCGTCAAGACCGACGACGGCAAGGATTACGTAGTGGTCGCCACCACCCGCCCGGAAACCCTGTTGGGTGACACCGGCGTGGCGGTCAACCCAGAAGACCCGCGCTACGCCTCCTTGGTAGGCAAGTTCATCGAACTGCCGCTGGTAGGCCGCCGTATTCCCATCGTGGCGGACGAGCACGCCGATATGGAGAAAGGTTCGGGCTGTGTGAAGATTACCCCGGCCCACGACTTCAACGACTACGAAGTCGGCAAGCGCCAGAACCACCTGCTGATCAACGTCTTCACCAAAGATGCGACGATTCTTGAGCAGGCAGAAATTTTCGACCTGAAAGGTCAGCCGCAGCCCGATGAAGACGCTACCCTGCCGGCCAAATACGCGGGCTTGGATCGTTTCGAAGCGCGCAAGCAGATCGTCGCCGATATGGAGGCCCTCGGCCTGCTGGAGCAAGTGGAAAGCGTCAACAACACCCTGCCCTACGGCGACCGCTCCGGCGATGTCATCGAGCCGCTGCTGACTGATCAGTGGTTCGTGGCCGTGGAGAGCCTCGCCAAGCCCGCCATCGAAGCGGTAGAGAACGGCGACATTCAGTTCGTGCCGAAGAACTACGAGAACATGTACTTCGCCTGGATGCACGACCTACAGGACTGGTGTATTTCTCGCCAGCTGTGGTGGGGCCACCGCATTCCGGCTTGGTACGACGCCGACGGCAATGTTTACGTGGCTCGCAGTGAAGAGGAAGCCCGCGAGAAGCATGGTCTTGATGCTGACGTCGCCCTGACCCAGGACGAAGACGTCCTGGACACCTGGTTCAGCTCGGGCCTATGGACGTTTGGCACCCTCGGCTGGCCGGAGAAAACGCCGGAGTTGGAAACCTTCCACCCCTCCAGCGTGCTGGTGACGGGTTTCGACATCATCTTCTTCTGGGTCGCCCGGATGATCATGATGACGCTGAAATTTACCGGTGAAGTCCCCTTCAAGACCGTTTACGTCCATGGCCTGGTGCGCGATGGCCAGGGCCAGAAGATGTCCAAGTCCAAGGGCAACGTGCTGGACCCCATCGACCTGATCGACGGCATCAGCCTGGACGCGCTGCTGGAAAAGCGCACCGGTAACATGATGCAGCCCCAGAAGGCCAAGGCGATTGCCAAGGCGACCAAAGAAGAGTTCAAAGACGGCATCGAGCCCCACGGTACCGATGCACTGCGCTTTACCTTCCTTTCCCAAGCCACCACCGGGCGCGATATCAAGTTCGATATGAACCGCCTGGATGGCTACCGCAACTTCTGTAACAAGCTGTGGAACGCCTCGCGCTATGTGCTGATGAATGCCGAAGGCGAAGATTGCGGCACCAGCGGCGAAGAAGTGGAGCTGTCGCTAGCCGATCGCTGGATTATCTCCCAGCTACAGAAAACCGAAGCGCAGGTCACCAAGGCGATGGACGAGTACCGCTTCGACCACGCCTCCCAAGCGCTGTACGAGTTCGTCTGGAACGAGTACTGCGACTGGTACCTGGAGCTTTCCAAGCCTGTTTTATGGGACGAAGCGGCCAGCGCCGAAGCCAAACGCGGCACGCGCCGCACCCTGGTGCGGGTGCTGGAAACCATCCTGCGCCTGGCCCATCCGATGATGCCCTATATCTCGGAAGAGATCTGGCAGCGGGTCGCCCCTCTGGCGGGCACCTATGTGGGCGACGATGCCTCCATCATGCATCAAGCGTGGCCGGAAGCCGACGAGAGCAAGATCGACGAGCAGGCCACCCGCGACATCGAGTGGCTGAAAGGCGTGATCATCGCCGTGCGCAACATCCGCGCCGAGATGAACATTGCCCCCGGCAAGCCGCTGGACGTGCTGCTGACCAAAGGTCAGCCCGAAGACGCCGAGCGCCTGGAGCAGAACCGCCGCTTCCTGGCCAAGCTAGCGAAACTGGAAAGTGTGACGTGGCTGGCCAACCCAGAAGACGCCCCGCTTTCGGCCACGCAGCTGGTCGGCGATATGGAAGTGTTGGTGCCGATGGCAGACCTGATCGATAAAGACGCGGAGCTTGCCCGCCTCGCCAAAGAGATCGAGAAACAGGATAAGCTCATCGGCGGTATCGAGAAGAAGCTGGGCAACGAAGGCTTTATCGCCAAAGCCCCCGACGCCGTGATCGAGAAAGAGCGCGGCAAACTGGCAGAGTACCAGTCCGCCAAAAAGCTGTTGGAAGAGCAGCAGGCGAAGATTGCCGCGATGTAATCCCCCGCTCATGACAGTCTCACAACGGCACCTACTGGGTGCCGTTGTCGTATCTACAGCGCCTTTTTCACGCGATGACTAAGCCGATAGCGGCTTAGTTAGCTTCCCGCCAACCGCCGAGCACACGGCTATCCGGTCCGAAGAACACCAAACGGTCGTGGTCAATCAAGTAACGATACGCGGTATCCAGCATATCGGTGACCCGCTTGGCGTCTTCCATATTGGGGCAGGCCATTCGGGTGGAGGCCAGTTCGCTGAACTCAATGCGCTGGCTTTCGCCCAGACTCACCTTGCCGGTGAACTGGTTGCAACCATCCGAGCCGCTAACCTTGCCGTCGCGGCCGATGCGGAAAAATGGCGTACTGCGCATCGACAAACGCTCATCGGTCCCCACCAGCAGCAGGTTCCAGCGCTGCTCGACGATCGGCCCCGACAAATCACCACGAGGGGGCGCATCCACTCGCTCCTGCTGCGGAGAGCTACCACAGGCAGCCACCAGTAGCGCCAGACTCAACCCCATCAGCGTATTGCGATAGTGTGCTTTCACCTTGCGTGTGCTCCTGCTCATTCACCAGCTGCCGCTGTTTTCCATGGATGCCCAAGGCTCTTGAGGCGTCAGGGCATCGCCTTTTTGCAATAACTCGATGGAGATGCCATCCGGCGACTTCACGAACGCCATATGGCCGTCCCGAGGCGGGCGATTGATGGTGACACCATTGTCCTGGAGCTTCTGGCACAGGTCATAGATGTTCTCGACACGATAAGCCAGGTGACCGAAATTGCGCCCGCCGGTGTACTCCTCGGGATCCCAGTTATAGGTCAGCTCCAGCTCGGGTGCCGTCAGGCGCGCTGAGCGCTCTTCATCGTCCGGCGCGGCCAGAAATACCAATGTAAAGCGCCCCTTCTCGTTCTCTTTGCGGCGCACTTCTTTCAGGCCGAGCAGGTCACAATAAAAGTGAAGCGAGGCGTCTAAGTCGCTGACACGTACCATGGTGTGTAAAAACTGCATGTCATTTCCTCTTCATTGAAGAATGGTAATTATATCCCGTGCTACCGCCGAGTGCGGTGCCGAGCTGGTCACGTAGCACCATTAAAACATAGACAATAGTGCGACACTAAAATAGAAAGTAGACACGTTGTATAATGGCATCACGGCTGTTCATCTAGTGTGTCACTCTTCAGTGACAATCACGATTCGCTATCGGCTCGTCGAGGAGAGGTCTGTGGATTCGATTACGCAAGCGGCGCTTGGCGCAGCGGTAGGTGGTGCCGTGTTAGGTAAGCGACTGGGCCGCAAGGCCATCGTCATAGGTGCGCTACTGGGTACTCTACCCGATTTGGATGTGGCGCTGGATTATGGCGACGCCATTGCCAACGTCACCGAGCACCGTGGCTTCAGCCATTCGCTGTTCGTATTGACGGGCCTTGCCACGCTGCTGGCCGTGCTGTGTGCCCGCTTTGCTCCAGCGCGGGACATCTCGTTGGGTTGCTGGTGGTGCTTTTTTACGTTGATATTAGTGACTCACCCGCTGCTCGACTCGCTGACCACCTACGGCACGCAGTTGCTCTGGCCGCTAGACGCACCGCCCGCCGCGTGGCCTATCGTCTTCATCATCGATCCGTTCTACACGCTACCGCTGCTTATGGCGCTGATCATCGGCAGCGTGTCGGGCAAGGTACGCAGTGCCTGCCGCACGGGGCTGGTGATCTCCTGCGCTTACCTCATGATGGCCGCAGGTGCCAAATGGAGCGTCGAGCAGCGCCTAACGCCAGCCCTAGCCGAAGCGGACTTAAAAGCAGCCCCCGTACTCATCCAACCCACGCCGTTCAATATCGCACTATGGCGGGCAACGGTCATCGATGAAGACCGCTATTACGAGAGTTTGATCAGTGTATTTGATCGTGACCGAGTCCCCGCACTGGAACCGCTGCGTCGTAACGTCGAACTGGAGGCCAGCGCTTTGGAGGGACCGCTAGGGCAGCGGCTGACGTGGTTCACCGGGCCGTTTTTGCGCTTTGAGACGCGCTATATTCATGGCCAAGAGACGTTGGTCGCCACCGATATTCGGCTGGGTTTTCCCGGTTTTCATCCTTTCAGCTTTACCCTAGCAACCCGAGAAGGCGATCGCTGGGTACCCGTTGCGATCAGTGAAGAAGTACGCAGCCCCAGAGGAGTGCACTTGGCGACACTGGCACGTCTTGCCGCCCGGGCAGGCGGCGATGTATCGGCCCTGTGCGCCAGCGACTACGTAGAGCCACAGTGGCGCGCAGAGCCGTTCCTCTATCGCTGCTAGTGGCCGTACAAGGCCATGACAGGCTACGGCGCAATGCCTTGTGCACATCCTTTATATTGTTCGCCACCAATGGTGAACGTCACGCGAGCAGGATAGGGTTCGCCACTCATATCGTCGAAACAGGCACCTGACTCAATACGTACGCGGAAAAACTGCTCGGCGTTGGCATTCTCGATCACCACCCGGCCCGCGTCGTTATCCATCACGCTGACCATATAAGGCATGGTGGTGGTGTCGCTGCCGTAGTTGGTAGTCCAGGTCATTACTGGCGCATCGTTCGCCAGCTCGATCGTCCAACCCGGCTCGTTGCCGCGGGCTAATAACATCACGCCTGGGTGGCGTGATCGGGTCGCAACCTCCCGGTCAACCCCTTGCTGGCACTGCAATTGCCCACGAGGCGTTTCAATTTGCGCCTGATCGCCGCGGTTCCAGAAGCTGATATCGCCATTTTGATAGCGGGCACCGCTGGCCACCACGGCTTGAGGCAGTCGCCACGCGCCATGTAGCGACCACAGCCGTAACTCTTCACCATTGACGGCCGTGACTAAGTCTTGATTGGCTGGTTGGCAGTTCCAAGCTTGAAAGCGCTCAGCGCTACCGGGAAACAGCACCGAAGGCAACAGTGGTGCACTGCTCTGCACGGTGGTTTTTACCGGCTGCTCCGGGGCGGGCGCACTGGTCGCGCAGCCCGCTAGCAGTAAACCGGCAGCCACCGCCGTGGCGAATCGTAGTGACGTAACATTAACACTCATTAAATACGCTCCCTGTTAATCCCTCATCGCTAATACCCTTGCGCGCGACTTACTTTTGTTTGAAAGCGCTCAAGTCATGCGGGTCAAACGTGGTGACTTCTTTGGGTAGGCCCAACGCTTCACGCTTCACTTTAACCTGCATTTTTTCCGCTAAACGCTCGGCATCGTCGTCGGTGGTGCGTCCATTTAGCTCGGCAAGCTGGGCCATGCCCTGGTGGTAAAAGGTCAGGATATCCAGCGCTAGGTGATTATCCTCTTCCACCGCGCGGCGCAGCGGCTGTAGGTAGCTGCTAATACGCGACAGGTGATGCTTGAGCTGCCAAACATAGCGCACCTCAGTCATCCATGGGCGCTCTCTTAACGCAGCGAACATAGCGCTGGTGGCGAGCAGGCCCAACAATACGCCCAGAGCGTTCAGCCAGACGCTGCTGCCAAAGGTAGTGGTGAGGAGCATTGAAAACAGCAGGCCAAAAATAATCAGTTGCCCGGCCATCGCCACGCTGATAATGCGGGCTTTGCGCTGGTAAGACGCGGGGTCGTGCTGTTCAAGGGAAAAGGCCATGGCCAACCTCGTGATCAAAAGGAACTCTTATGATACGGGGCTGGCCGGGGCAGTCAACGCGCTAGGTCAGTCGTTCCGCGGCGGTTTTCAGCAAGCGCTCGGTGGTCTCCCAGCTGACGCAGGCATCAGTGACCGAGACGCCGTAGCGTAGCGCACTGGGCGTCAACGCTTGTTTGCCTTCGTACAAATGGCTCTCTAGCATCAGTGCCACCAAATTTGCGTCGCCCGCTTGACGCTGAGCCAATACATCCAGCATCACTTCGCTTTGGCGGCGGTGATCTTTGCGGGCATTGGCGTGGCTGCAGTCCACCATCAAACGCGGATTCTGGCCTGCTTCGCGCAGTGTATTAACTGCGCTGCGTACATGGTGGGCTTGGTAGTTGGGCTCGCCGTGGCCGCCGCGTAGCACCACGTGGGTGTGCGGGTTGCCTGCGGTCTCCTGCATGATAGGGCGGCCCTGGAGATCCATGGCAAAACGCTGATGGGAGTGGGCGGCAGCCTGCATAGCATCAATGGCCACCTGCACATCGCCGCTGGTGGCATTTTTGAAGCCTACGGCGGCGCTGAGGTCGCTGGCCAGCTCACGGTGCAACTGGGATTCCGTCGTGCGCGCCCCAATCGCTACCCAGCTCAGCAGGTCATCCAGGTACGGGGCTAACATGGGCTGTAACAGCTCGGTGGCCACCGGCAGGCCGCGAGAGGCGACGGCGTGCATAAGCTCACGGGAAAGGGCGATACCGCGCGGCATGTCGCCGCTGCCATCAAGATCAGGGTCGTAAGCCAGCCCCTTCCAACCGACCGTGGTGCGCGGCTTTTCAACGTACACTCGCATCACTGGCAAAATCTGCTCGCTGACCTCATCGCTAAGCGCTGCTAGCCGATCCGCATACTCCAAGGCAGCATCCGGGTCGTGGATGGAGCACGGACCCACTACGACCAGCAGACGGTTATCTTGACCACTGAGAATGCGCTGTACCGCTTGGCGCTGCTGGTCGATTTGTGCACTCAGCGTGCTATTCACCACCACACGCTGGCGTAGCTCAGCGGGTAGCGGCAGCGCCGTCGCAGACATAAGCGTGGAGGCCTGGGCAGTAGAGGAACAAGCGGTGTTGATTGGGGCATTCATAGGGTTAACTCTCCGAATTCGTATGACATAACGCGTGACATCGCATCATCAACTTGCCACCCAGGTGGGCACGATCGGAGGTGGCAGCTTGCACCGAACGCGCGTCGCTAAATCGCCAGCCATAGCCATAACCGAGATAACGGATGGCGTTGGGGCTAGCAATTGAGTGGGCGCGATAAGACATGGTGCAGCTCCTTAATAATCTACCTATGAAAAAATGAGGGTTAATAAAACGAAAGAAGCCTCGGTGGGATTACCCACCGAGGCTTCTTTGCATGCGGCAGGCAACCGGGGCGGTGTGCCTGTTGGCGCGACGCTAGGCGTCGGCCAGGGGCACACCGTGGCTAAACCAATACGCTGCATAGTTAAAGCTATAGGAAGTACCCACCTTCGCCCAGGCCTCAACCACCGTTTCCGGTTTGGTGTGAGTGCGCTGTAAAGGCTTGCCATGTGGCATGGTTACTTCCTCAATATGACGTGTGTACTACGTAATGACCTAATCCTGCCTGCCTGCGCGCTAAATGGCAACAAGCAATTACCGCGAGCGGTCAATTTCCTAGCGACGAGTATTAGCTGCTAAACGCCTGAATCCAGCCAATAGTGGCAGGCAATGCGCTCATACCTACCAATACCACGATACCGAGAATAATCGACAGAATGCCGGAATCGTCTTTAAAATTATCGTCGTGATGGCCCATGAAAGCCTCCTAGTGATCAGTAGTATCTACGGTGTATGCCGTACGCCAGAAAGTGACCCACTATTTTAGTGAGGGCGGGGTGCGTAGGCAAATACATCCGAGAACATACGTTCATTGCCCACGCCCAAACGCTCCAGCACGTCCACACAGGCATATACCATGCCCGGTGAGCCTGAGAGGTAAATATCGCAGTCGCTAGGCGTGACCGGTGCATTCGACAGCTCGCTTTCTAACACCAAATCAACGCGCCCCTGATGGTGGGCAATGCGCTCGCCCGACGCCAGCGGCTCGGTCAGCGGGAATTCAGTGACCGCATGAAACGCAACGTTTTCATACTGCTGCGCCCATTCGCAGGCAAGGTCTTCCGCATACAAATCGCGGTGCTCACGGTTCGCCCACCATAATGAAATGGGCCGTGTGGGCTGGTCACGAAGCGCAGCTTCGACGATGGCCTTCATTTGGGCAAAACCGGTCCCCGCGGCAATCAACAGCAGCGGGCGCTCACTTTGCGTATCCAGCACGCAATCACCGCTGGGCAGGCGCACCGTTAGCTGGTTGGCGACCTGCAACAGTTGGCGCAGCCGCTGAGAGTTATCACGCTCGGGCCAGTGCTGAATTTGCAGCTCCAGCGTGCCATCGCCACGATCACAGCTAGCAATCGAGAAAGGCACCCATGTGGCCTCGTCTAGCATTAGCTCAAGATACTGACCAGGGGCGTGCTGCATTGCTTCAGCGCGACCGGCAAGCGTGACTTTAAATACGTCAGGGTTAAGATCCTCGACGGCGGTGACTTGGCAGGTTAGCGTTTTACACGTTAACGTCCTAGCGCTCATGAAAGCCTCTTTATGGAAAATCGTTCGACCCAGACGGCCGATTAACCGTGGCGCGGTGTGGGTAGCGGAATATCAATGCCCAGCTCATCCCAACGCTCGTCAACGCGGGCTTTCACCGTCTCATCCATCACGATGGGAGTGCCCCACTCCCGGTCGGTTTCGCCGGGCCACTTATTCGTTGCATCCAGCCCCATCTTGGAGCCAAGTCCGGATACCGGTGAGGCGAAGTCGAGGTAGTCGATAGGCGTGTTTTCCACCATCACCGTGTCGCGGGCGGGATCCATGCGCGTGGTAATCGCCCACATCACGTCTTCCCAGTTACGCGCATCCACGTCATCATCCAGCACGATGACGAACTTGGTGTACATAAACTGGCGCAGGAAGCTCCAAACCCCCATCATCACGCGCTTCGCGTGGCCGGGGTACTGCTTCTTCATCGTCACAACCGCCATACGATAGGAGCAGCCTTCTGGCGGTAGATAGAAGTCGACGATCTCGGGGAACTGCTTGCATAGAATGGGCACGAACACTTCGTTAAGCGCTACACCTAAAATGGCGGGCTCATCGGGTGGACGACCAGTATAGGTAGAGTGATAAATGGCATCGCGGCGCATGGTCATCCGCGTCACGGTAAACACAGGGAAATGATCCACTTCGTTATAGTAACCGGTATGGTCACCAAACGGCCCTTCCGGTGCCATATCGTCCGGATAAATAAAGCCTTCCAGAATAATTTCGCTGGAGGCGGGGACTTCCAGGTCTGCGTGACCGCACTTCACCAGTTCGGTACGCGAACCGCGCAGCAGGCCAGCAAAGGCGTATTCTGAGAGCGAATCGGGCACCGGCGTGACCGCGCCTAATATAGTCGCCGGGTCAGCGCCTAGCGCCACGGCGACAGGAAAGGGCTCACCGGGATGGGCTTTTTGAAACTCAAGAAAGTCCAGCGCCCCGCCACGGTGGGAGAGCCAGCGCATAATCAGGCGATTCTTGGCGATTTTCTGCTGGCGATAAATCCCCAGGTTCTGGCGCTTTTTATGCGGGCCTTTGGTGATGACCAGCGGCCAAGTGACAAGCGGTGCCGCATCGCCGGGCCAGCAGTGCTGAATCGGCAGGCGGCCGAGGTCCACTTCATCGCCTTCGTAAACGACTTCCTGCACAGGAGCTCGCTTAACGCTTTTAGGCCCCATACTGAGTACCTGCTTAAAGATCGGCAGCTTATCCCAGGCATCTTTCAGGCCTTTGGGCGGATCTGGCTCTTTCAGAAATGCCAGCAGCTTCCCCACTTCACGCAACGCTTCTACTGAATCCTGGCCCATACCCAGCGCTACCCGCTTCGGGGTGCCGAACAGGTTGCCCAGTAGCGGCATATCGTGGCCCTTTACATTTTCAAACAGCAGTGCAGGGCCACCGGCGCGCAGCGTACGGTCGCAGATTTCAGTAATTTCTAGGTAAGGATCAACTTCCGCTTTAACTCGCTTTAGCTCACCCTGGGCTTCAAGCGCCGCAATAAAATCGCGCAAGTCGTTATACTTCAAAACACTCTCCTCAACCCGGCTGTCAGACGCTGCTCTTGCAAACGCATGGCAGTAGATGCAGCGCCTTAACGACGCTTCATCGCTTCAAAGAATTCCAGATTGGTCTTGGTATCTTTCAGACGATCAATCAGGAACTCGGTCGCTGCGGTATCTTCCATCGGGTTAAGCAGCTTGCGTAGAATCCACATGCGCTGCATTTCGTCTTCCGACGCCAGCAGGTCTTCGCGACGCGTGCCGCTGCGACGAATGTTGATGGCCGGGAAGACGCGCTTTTCGGCCAGCTTGCGGTCCAGGTGGGCTTCCATGTTGCCGGTACCCTTGAACTCTTCGAAGATGACTTCGTCCATTTTCGAACCAGTATCGACCAGCGCGGTGGCAATAATCGTCAGGCTGCCGCCCTCTTCGATATTACGCGCGGCACCAAAGAAGCGTTTCGGCTTCTCCAGCGCGTGGGCATCCACACCACCGGTGAGCACTTTGCCGGAGCTAGGCACCACGGTGTTGTAGGCCCGCGCCAGACGGGTAATGGAGTCGAGCAGAATCACCACGTCTTTTTTGTGCTCAACCAAGCGCTTGGCTTTCTCGATGACCATTTCGGCCACCTGAACGTGGCGGGCGGGCGGCTCGTCGAAGGTAGAGGCGACCACTTCACCGCGTACGGTGCGCGACATCTCGGTGACTTCCTCCGGGCGCTCATCGATCAGCAGGACGATCAGATGACACTCGGGGTTGTTCCGCGTGATAGACGTGGCGATGTTCTGCAGCATCAGTGTCTTACCCGCCTTGGGGGGCGACACCAGCAAACCACGCTGCCCTTTGCCGATGGGCGCGGTCAGGTCGATGATACGTGCAGTGAGGTCTTCAGTAGACCCGTTGCCAATCTCCATGCGCAGACGCTCGGTGGGAAACAGCGGCGTCAGGTTCTCGAAGAGAATCTTATGCTTGGCGTTTTCCGGGCGGTCAAAGTTGATCTGGCTAACTTTGAGCAGGGCAAAGTAGCGCTCGCCCTCTTTGGGCGGGCGGATTTTGCCGGAAATGGAGTCGCCTTTGCGCAGATTGAAACGACGAATCTGTGAGGGCGATACGTAGATATCGTCCGGCCCAGCGAGGTACGAGCTGTCGGCGCTACGCAGGAAGCCGAAGCCATCCTGAAGAATTTCCAGCACACCGTCGCCATAGATATCCTCGCCGCTTTTGGCGTGTTTCTTGAGGATGGCGAAAATGATGTCCTGCTTGCGCGAACGGGCTAAGTTGTCGATACCCATTTCGCGGGCGATATCGAGCAGCTCGGGAACGGTTTTTTGCTTGAGTTCAGTGAGATTCATCGGTGTGTTAGAAAATTGCTCATGAAAGCTAGGCGCTAGGCGCCGGGAATAAGACAGGAGGCTTGGCCTAAATATAGGGCTAAGCGCCGAGTGATGCGTTCAGAACCCCATCTAGGCACACGCTCGAGTGGTGAAAGCTGGGCAGTCGCTGTAACAATGCCTAAAGCATAACAATGACATCAATGACTGCTTGGCGTGAGGGTGCAAACAAACTAGTTAATCTGATTGGCACAGAAAAATGCTGTTTCAGCGGGTTATCTGACGACTTGGACATCTGGCTGATGCCATCTGGATACGTACTGCTCGGGGTGCCCGAGTCAGTGCGCTTGTTAGACGAACAAGCCAACTCGGATCAAGCCAGTAGCTCGATGGTAGTCAAGGCCCGCGACAAACGCAAGCCTTTGGCAATTGACAATAGTCAGAGGTCACCGCAACCTTGGCATAGCCAATTTGAAGGATAGCTCATGCCCAAGGACACTTCGCTCCCCATCGCCGCACCCAATGCCGAATTTGAGAGCGGTGAACCGCAGCGCCTAGCCGCCATTGACCTTGGCTCCAATAGCTTTCACCTACTGGTTGCTAACTACCAAAATGAACGTTTACAAGTAGTGGCACGACTAGGTGAAAAGGTCCAACTGGCGGCAGGACTTGACGAGAACGGTTACCTCAGTGAAGCCGCCATGCAGCGCGCCCTGGATTGCTTAGGCCGTTTTGCGCCGTTTTTAACCGATATCGAAGGCCCTAACCTTCGTATTGTGGGCACCAATGCTCTGCGTGACGCCTACAACAGCCAAACGTTTATCGAGCGCGCGGAAGCCCAGCTTGGCCACGCCATCGAGATTATTGCCGGGCGCGAAGAAGCCCGCCTAATTTATTTGGGTGCCGCCCACGCCCTGGCCGAAAGCGGCCGCCGCTTGATTGTCGATATTGGCGGCGGCTCTACCGAGTTTATTATCGGTGAAGCCTTTGAGCCCAAAGCGCTGGAAAGCCTGCGCATGGGCTGTGTCACGTTTACCGGATGCTTTTTTGCCGATGGCGAACTTACCGAAAAGCGCATGCGCCGCGCCGAGCTGGCAGCGCTTTCAGAGCTGGCCAACATCCAGCGCCCTTACCAGCGCTTAGGATGGGATGATCCGGTAGGCTCCAGCGGCACGATTAAGGCCGCTGCCAGCGTGCTGCACGCTTACGGCGACACGCCCCAAGAGGGGGTGATTACCCGCAGCGGCTTGAAAAAACTGCGCGAGCGCCTGTTGAAATGCAAACATCTGGAAAAGGTCGAGCTGGACGGCCTCAAACCCGATAGGGCTCGGGTATTTCCGGCGGGCATTGCCATTTTGAGCGCCATTTTTGAAGCCTTCGACCTTCACCAAATGCGCTTTGCCGACGGCGCACTGCGTGAAGGCGTGCTCTATGACATGGCGGGGCGTAACAGCGCCGAAGATACCCGCTCCAAAACCCTCGACATGCTCAAGCGAGTGTATGACGTAGATACCCGGCAAGCAGAAAATGTGGCGGAAACCGCCAAGCACTTGTTTGCCGTAGTGAAGCAGCCGTGGGGCTTAACCGCCGAACAGGGCCACTATTTGAGCTGGGCAAGCCATGTGCATGAAATTGGGCTAGCCATCTCCCATAGCCAGTTCCACCGCCACGGCGCGTATCTATTAGAGCATTCGGACCTAGCCGGGTTTTCTCGCCCCGAGCAGCGCTTGTTGGCGTTTTTAGTGCGTGCTCACCGGCGTAAATTCCCGCTTAAGGAGTGGCAAGCGCTGCCTGCCTCACAGCAGCCAAGCGCGGCTAAGCTTGCCCGCTTGCTACGCCTCGCCGTGCTGATTAATCATTCGCGGCCTGAAGGCGCGCCCATACCGCCCCAAATTGCTGCTGACAGCAATGGCGACGCGCTCACCATTACGCTGCCCCCCAGCGATGAACCCACGCTGCTCAGCACCGATTTAGAGCAGGAACAGACGTTCATGGCCAACGCCGGGTTTTCGTTCAACCTGAATACGCCCTCCTAACCCTCGCGATGAAACGTCGCCCCTTCCGCCTGCCACAGAACGTAGGCAGGCGGTTGGAGCACGCCCAGACAGCGCTCTCCGGCCATCACAACAATCAGCCGCTCCCGCTCCCAGGGCGGAAGCGCCCGTTCTTGCAGCAAGCGTTTGAGGTCGCGTCGGCCACGCCCAGGCAATACGAGCACTTCCCCGCCCTGCCGCCAGCGCAGCATGAACGATTCTGCTAAGTAGGCGTCGCATTCCAGACGAAGCTGTAGCGGCCCAAGAGGAGTACTCACCCCTGGCTCTCCGTTCCAAGGCGCTTGCCAATCCGGCAACGCAGCCAACGGCGTCATAAGATAAAGCCTGCGCCGCCACACCCGGGCCTGGGCTCCGGGCCACTCTACTAGCACCTGGGCATCCTGGGCGGCGGTAAGCTGGCCGAGCAGGCTGGCCAGACGCGCCTGTGGAGGCGTGGGCAGCCTTAGCTGCTGACACAGCGTACGAACGAGCAGCCGCTGACGGGGTAACGGCAATGCGGCCAATGCTGACGCATCGAGACAGCCCGTTCCCAACGTAAGCACGGCCAACTCCTCGGCGGCGTAGCTGGCAAGGAGCGTGTCGGCCTCACCGGCCAAGCCAGCGCTCTTGGCCAACGAACGTACCGCACCAGGCCAGCGCTGAGTCAGCATTGGCAGCACTTCGTGGCGCAAACGGTTGCGATCAAATTCAATATCGCGATTGGTGGGGTCTTCACACCAAGTCAGCGCCATAGCGTGGGCCGTATCGGCCAGAGTTTGGCGGCTGATGCTGAGCCAAGGGCGCACAAGCGTAATGCCTTGCCACTCCCGTTGATATGGCATGCCCGCCAACCCACGAATACCGCTCCCCCGCAGCGCTGCCAGTAAGAGGGTTTCCGCTTGATCATCCTGATGCTGACCAAGCCATAGCGCGTCACCCGGCTTCACATGCTGCGCAAAGGCCGCGTAGCGAGCGCGCCTAGCAGCGCCCTCTACCCCTTCGCCTCGCGATTCAATCGCCACACGCTCAACCGTTAGCGGCACGCCAAGGCGCTGACACAGCTGTCGGCAGTGGGTTTCAAAGTCGGCCGCTGCCGCCTGCAGGCCGTGATTAACATGTAGGGCGCGTAGCACTTGGCCGCTGTCTTGGCAGGCCTCCGCGGCTAGCATCAGCAGCAGCGACGAATCCAAGCCACCGGAGAGTGCGACCCAAACGCAACGCCCCGGCGGGGTTTCCGCCAGGGCGTCGTGAAGCAAGCGCAAAAGCCGTTTAGGCGGCTGGGGCGCCATAGCTCATCAGGCGCTCATAGCGGCGCTCAAGCAGGGCATCAATATCCAGCGCTTGCAGGCGCTCAAGGCTGGCAGAGAGCGCGTCTTTAACCCGCGCTGCGGTGTCTATCGGGTGACGATGGGCGCCGCCCAACGGCTCTTTGATCAGCGAATCTACAAATCCCAGCTCTTTTAAGCGCTCGGCGGTGATTCCCATGGCCTGGGCCGCATCGGGGGCTTTTTCGGCGCTCTTCCACAGAATGGAGGCGCAGCCTTCTGGGGAGATGACCGAGTAGGTAGAGTACTGCAGCATGTGCAGCTCATCGCACACGCCAATCGCCAGGGCTCCGCCGGAGCCGCCTTCGCCCACCACGGTGGAAATAATCGGCGTCTTCAGGCGCGACATCACCGCCAGGTTATAGGCAATCGCTTCCGACTGACCACGCTCTTCCGCGTCGATACCGGGATACGCGCCGGGAGTGTCGATGAAGGTGAGAATGGGCATCTTGAAGCGCTCGGCCATTTCCATCAACCGGCACGCTTTGCGGTAGCCTTCCGGGCGCGGCATACCAAAGTTACGGCGCACCTTCTCTTTAACATCACGGCCTTTTTGATGGCCAATGACCATCACCGGCGCATCGTTTAAGCGGGCAATGCCGCCGACGAGGGCAGCGTCATCCGCAAATTTTCGGTCACCGTGCAGCTCATCGAAATCGGTAAAAATATGTTCTAAATAATCCAGCGTATAGGGGCGCTGGGGGTGCCGCGATAGCTGGGAAACCTGCCAAGGGGTCAAATCTTTGAAGATTGATTCCGTTAACTTGCGGCTCTTCTCCTCCAGCCGTGAAATCTCATCTGAGAGGTTCACCTGGCTGTCGGAGCTCACCAAACGCAGCTCCTCAATTTTTGCCTGGAGTTCGGCAACGGGCTGTTCAAAATCGAGATAGTTAGGATTCATCGGCTCTGCCTGTAAGCTGCCTATAAAAAAATAAGCCTTGTCGAAACGAGCATATTGGGCGCCATTATCGCACCCTGACCCTGCCACGCAAGGCAATGCCCGCTCAATTCCGTACGAGCGCCCTGGGGCGCTCGTACGCTAGGTGATTAACGGTAGCGTAACTGGACGCCTACCTGCCCTTGCACATCGCGCAGCGCAAGCAGCAGATCATCGCTCGGTGCAACCTTCCACTCATCGGCCAGCTCCAGCCACCCTACGGCCTCGGGATGGCGGTACTGCAGCCTCACCGGCAGGCCTTCGCCATCCCGGTAAGGCGAGAGGCTGTCACGCAGGCTATCCACCAGGCGGCCATTGATCTGCTCGGCATCCAGCGCCAGTTCCACGGCCTGGCCATAGCGCACCCGGGCGGTGACCATCGGGGTGACGTCCTTGCCGCGCAGGCGCAAACCGCCCGAGAAGTCATCACTGGAGACCTCTCCCTCGACGATGATGACCTGATCCGACTCGATCTGACCGCGCAACTGGTCGAACAGCTCACCGAACAGCGACGCTTCGATACGCCCGGTGCGGTCGTCCAGCGTGATGAAGGCCATGGTGTCGCCACGCTTGGACTTCATGGTGCGCATGGCCACCACCAGCCCTGCCACCCGCTGGGGCTCGCGGGACGGCTTGAGGTCGCTGATGCGCGTAGAGACGAAGCGCTTGAGCTCGCGCTCGTACTCATCGATGGGGTGGCCGGTAAGGTAAAGCCCCAGGGTGTCTTTTTCACCAGAGAGCCGCTCACGGTCCGTCCATTCGCGCACATGACGATACTCGGCGTAAACATCGCTGGCCTCTTCTTCGGCAACGAAGGCATCACCAAACATGTCCATCATGCCCAGGTTCTGGTTGGCGTGATTTTGTGCAGCGGCCTTCAGCGCATCTTCCATCGCCGCGAACAGCACCGCCCGATTGGGCCCCAGGTTATCCAACGCGCCAGAGCGTATCAGCGCTTCCAGGGTACGTTTGTTCATCCGTTTCGGATCGATGCGGCGGCAGAAGTCGAACAGATCGTTGAACGGCCCGCCCGCGTTTCGCGCTTCCACAATCGCGCCAATCGGGCCTTCCCCGACGCCACGTATCGCGCCCAAGCCGTACACCACCCGCCCTTCGGTATCCACGGTGAACTTGTAGCCACCGACGTTGACATCCGGTGGCGTCACCGTCAGTTTCAAGTGACGACACTCTTCGATCAGCGGCACCACCTTGTCCAGGTTGTCCATCTCGGTGGACATCACCGCCGCCATGAACGGGCCTGGGTAGTGGGCCTTCAGCCATGCGGTTTGGTAAGACACCAGCGCGTAGGCCGCCGAGTGCGACTTGTTGAAACCGTAACCGGCAAACTTCTCCACCAGGTCGAAGATATTGCCCGCCAAGTCTTTGTCGATGCCGTTGGCGGCACACCCTTCCATGAAACCGGAGCGCTGCTTGGCCATCTCTTCGGGCTTTTTCTTACCCATGGCACGGCGCAGCATGTCGGCCTGCCCTAGGGTGTACCCCGCCATCACCTGGGCGATCTGCATGACCTGCTCTTGGTAGAGAATGATGCCGTAGGTAGGCGTCAACACCGGTTTCAACAGGTCGTGCTGATAATCCGGGTGTGGATAAGAGACTTCCGCCCGGCCATGTTTGCGGTTGATGAAGTCATCCACCATGCCCGACTGCAGCGGGCCAGGGCGGAACAGCGCCACCAAGGCGATCATATCGTCCAGGGAGTCGGGCAGCAGCCGCTTGATCAGCTCCTTCATGCCGCGGGATTCGAGCTGGAACACCGCCGTGGTTTCTGCCCGCTTGAGCATCTCGAAGGTTTTGCCGTCGTCCAGGGGAATGGCGTCGATATTGAGCGGGCCCTGGCCTGCTGCGTCACGCACCTTATCCACCATCTCAAGTGCCCAATCGATGATGGTGAGGGTACGCAAGCCCAGGAAGTCGAATTTGACCAGGCCGGCGTCTTCGATATCGTTCTTATCGAACTGCACCACCAAGCCCGCGCCGTCTTCATCGCATAGCAGGGGTGAAAAGTCGGTGAGTTTGGTGGGAGCGATCACCACCCCCCCTGCGTGTTTACCGGTACCCCGCGTGGTGCCTTCGAGCTTCAGGGCCATTTCCCAGATCTCTTCCGCCTCTTCGTCGTTCTCGATGAACTCTTTGAGCGCGGGCTCCTGCTCGATGGCCTTGGCCAGCGTCATGCCCACTTCGAACGGGATCAGCTTGGAGAGCTTGTCACCCAGCGAGTAGGGCTTGCCCTGGGCACGGGCCACGTCGCGCACCACCGCCTTGGCGGCCATGGTGCCGAAGGTGACGATCTGGGACACCGCGTTACGACCGTAGCGGTCGGCTACGTACTCGATGACCTTGTCACGCTTCTCCATGCAGAAATCGACGTCAAAGTCGGGCATCGAGACACGCTCAGGGTTAAGAAAGCGCTCGAACAGCAGATCGTAGCCGATGGGGTCGAGGTCGGTGATCTTCTGCGCGTAGGCCACTAGTGAACCGGCACCGGAGCCACGCCCCGGCCCCACCGGTACGTTGTTGTCCTTGGCCCACTGGATAAAGTCCATCACGATCAGGAAGTAGCCGGGGAAGCCCATCTGAATGATGACGTTGAGCTCAAACTCCAGCCGGTCGCGGTAGCGCTGATCAATCTCGCGGAACGCCTCGCTATCGCGCGGATACTGCTCGGCGGGAAACAGAAAATCGAGCCTCTCCGTTAGGCCATCGTGGGAGACCTTGCGGAAGAATTCATCCTGGGTCATGCCCTCGGGGATGCCGAACTCTGGCAGGAATATCTCTCCCAGGCGCACATCGACGCTGCAGCGCTCGGCGATCATCACGCTGTTTTCCAGCGCCTCGGGGATATCGGCAAACAGCGCCGCCATCTCGTCGGGGCTTTTGAGGTACTGCTCTTCGGTATAGCGGCGTTCGCGGCGCGGGTCGTCCAGGGCTTTACCCTCACCAATGGCGACGCGGGTTTCGTGGGCCCAGAAGTCTTCCCGTTCCAGAAAGCGCACATCGTTGGTGGCGACAACCGGCGTGCCGGTCTCGATCGCCAACTGAACGCTAGCGTGTACGCAGGCCTCTTCCAGAGGGCGGCCGGTGCGGATGAGCTCCAGGTAGAAGCGGTCGGGAAACGCCTGCTGCCACTCTTCCAGCAGCTGGCGCGCTTCCCGCTCGTGCTCGGAGAGCAAGTGGCGGCCAATCTCGCCTTCGCGCCCGCCCGACAGGGCAATCAGACCTTCGCTCTGCGCCAATACCCACTGTTTATCGAGGATCGCCCGTCCCTGGCGTTGACCGTCGGTCCAGCCTTTGGAGATCAGCTCGGTCAGGTTACGGTAGCCCACGTCGTTCATCGCCAACAGCGTGATGCGATAGGGGTGCGCTTCATCGTGGGGATTCGAGAGCCAGAGATCGCTGCCGATGATCGGCTTCAACCCGGCGCCCTGGGCGGCTTTGTAGAATTTGACCAAGCCAAACAAGTTGGCTTCATCGGTGAGCGCCAGCGCCGGCATCCTGCGCTCAGCGGTCGTGCTGACCAGCGACTTGAGTTTGACCAAGCCATCGACCAGAGAGTATTCACTGTGCAAACGAAGATGAACGAACGGAACCGTCATGGGACTCTCAGCATAAAACGCTAAATAAAATAAATAGAACGGCTACAGCAGCGCTAACTGGCGCTGTACCGGCGCGAAGCTTTTGCGGTGCTCTGCCAGCGGCCCGTGGGCTTCCAGCGCTGCCAGGTGCTCTTTGGTGGGGTAGCCCTTGTGCCGCGCAAACCCGTATTCAGGATAGCGCAGATCCAGCTCGGCCATTTGCGCATCCCGCGCTACTTTGGCCAAAATAGACGCAGCGGCAATGGCCGGATGGCGGGCATCGCCCTTCACTACGGCCTGACCCGGCAGCGCGTGCCCCGGCAGCCGGTTGCCATCCACCAGCAGATACTCCGCCTGGGGAGCTAACGCATCCACTGCACGACGCATGGCCAGATGCGTCGCGTGATAGATATTGAGCGAGTCGACCTCTTCAGCACTCGCCTCTGCCACTGCAAACGACAGTGCACGCTCGCGAATGAGCACATCCAACGACTCACGCCTGCGGGCAGTGAGCTTCTTGGAGTCGGTTAAGCCGTCGATAGGTGCCTTGGGGTCCAGAATCACGGCGGCGGCTACTACGCTCCCCACCAGCGGCCCGCGGCCGACCTCATCGACCCCCGCCAGAAAATCCCCCGTATACTCCACCACCAGCGGCGGAAAGTCGGCTGGTTTAGTCGCCATCCGGTTTAGCCTCCAGCGGCTCGCCTGCAACCAAGGCGGTAATCGCCTGCGCGGCGCGCTCGCTGGCCGTGCGCTGCAGCGTGGCATGCATCGAGGCAAAGCGTGCCTCTAGTGCGTGACGCGTCTCGGCATCGCTAAGTAGCTGGCTTATCTGCTCGGCAATCGCCTCCGGCGTGGCCGCGTGCTGAATCAGCTCAGGCACCACGCTCTCCTGGGCAATCAAATTGGGTAGTGAGATCCACTGGGTTTTCACCAGCCGTTTGGCGAGCCAATGGGTCGCGGGCGCCATTTTGTACGCCACGAGCATGGCGCGGTGGCACAACATGGCTTCCAACGCCGCCGTACCGGAGGTCAGCAGTACCGCATCGCTGGCGACCATCGCCTCGCGGGCTTGGCCCTCCAGCAGCGTGACCCGCTGGGCCAACGTGGGGTAGCCTGCCAGCAGCTCGCCAAGCTCGGTATAGCGCTGTGCGGTGGCCGCTGGGATCACCACCTGCAACTCCGTATGGCGCTGGCATAGCAGCGTCACCGCCTCCAAGAAGGTGGCCCCCATGAAACGAACCTCGTTCCGCCGAGAGCCGGGCAGCAGCGCTAATACCGGTGCGCCCGGGTCCAAGCCCAGCGCACGGCGGGCCGCCTCGCGATCATTTTCCAGCGGCAGTTCGTCGGCCAACGGATGGCCTACGAAGGCCACGGGAACGTGGTGGCGATGATAGAAGTCCGCCTCGAAGGGCAGCAGCGTGAGCATGGCATCCACGGCGTTGGCGATCTTCTTCACCCGCCCCTGCCGCCACGCCCATACCGAGGGGCTCACGTAGTGGGCCGTCGTGACGCCAGCGGCACGCAGCTGCTTCTCCAGCCCAATGTTGAAGTCCGGGGCATCGATACCGATCATGACGTCCGGCTGCCAAGCCAGCGCCTCTTCACGCAGGGTACGGCGCACACGGATGAGTTCGGGCAGGTGCTTGAGTACCTCGACCAAGCCCATCACCGAAAGGGTTTCGAGAGGAAAGCGGCTCTTCAAGCCTTGGGCCTCCATACGAGGGCCGCCCATGCCGCGAAACTCCACCTGGGGATGCCGGGCGCGCAGCGCCTGCATCAGTCCCGCACCGAGGATATCGCCGGAGAGTTCGCCTGCCACAAGGTATACGCGCTGCAGTGTCATAGTGACGGGAGAGCCGGTTAGATGAGTATTAGCGAACGATACCGCGTGTTGAACGCTCGATGGAGTCAGCGAACAGGGCCACTTCAGGCAAATCAAAGCGATTACGAATTTCGCTCACTGCCTGCTCGACGGTTAAGCCTTGACGATAAACCAGCTTGTAGGCCGTGCTGAGTGCAGCAATCGCTTCGCGGCTAAACCCTCGGCGCTTCAACCCCACGAGGTTCAGTCCGCGCGCTTCTGCCGGGTTGCCGTTAATCATCACATAGGCAGGAGTGTCTTTAGTGATAATCGAACCGCCGCCCGCCATGGCGTGATCGCCAAAGTGACAGAACTGATGCACTGCCGCCAGGCCGCCCAAAATAGCGTGATCACCTAGGGTGACATGGCCTGCCAGCGTGACTTGGTTCGCTAAAATGCAGTCATTGCCAATCACACAGTCATGCCCTACATGCACGTAGGCCATAAACAGATTACGTGAACCGATGGTGGTTTCGCTGCGATCCTGAACAGTGCCGCGATGGAGGGTCACCCCTTCACGAATGACGTTATCGTCACCCATCACCAGCCGCGTTGGCTCGCCCGCGTACTTTTTGTCCTGGCAATCTTCGCCCACCGAGGCAAACTGAAAAATACGCGTGCGCTCGCCTAGCACCGTGGGGCCTTTCACCACCACATGGGGGCCAATGACAGAGCCAGCGCCAATCGTGACATCTGGTCCAATCACGCTGAACGGGCCAACCTCAACGTCATCAGCAAGCTGTGCCGCTGGGTCGACCAATGCAGTAGGATGTATCAAGCCACCTTCCTCTCGGCACAAATGATTTCCGCTTCGCAGGCCAGCTCGCCGTCAACCGTGGCACGGCAGGCAAACTTCCAGATACCGCGCTTGCCGCGAATCACGTTCGCCTCCAGCGTCAGTTGATCACCCGGCATGACAGGACGCTTGAAGCGGACATTGTCGCTGCCTACGAGGTAATAGACATAGCCGTCGGCCGGCAGCTTATTGACCGTTTTGAACCCTAGGATACCGCATACCTGTGCTAGCGCTTCAACGACCAGCACGCCGGGCATGATGGGGTGGTGAGGAAAATGGCCGTTGAAGAATGGCTCATTGATGCTTACGTTCTTGTACGCCACGATGGCTTCGCCCACGGTCAGTTCCGTGACTCGATCCACCAGCAGGAAGGGATAGCGGTGGGGCAAGTACTCGCGAATTTCGTTGATATCCATAACCATCGTAACGACCTCTAAATAGACATAGCGCCTGAACAGCGTCAGGCAGGCACCAGCACTCCTGCTGGCCAAAAGGCAGAGGATTATAACGCGCTGCTATCGAGCCTCAAGCCACGCATCCTCAAAATCCTTGTTTGCTTCACGATCAACGCTGGCTTTTTTCCACTCGCGCCAATCGTTTGGCAATATCATCCAACTGCTTGAAGCGCACCGCGTTCTTGCGCCATTGAGTGTTGCTCATGGCGCCCGTGCCGGAGGAGTAGACACCTGGCTCATGAATCGAATTGGTCACCAGACTCATACCCGTCACCTGGACCCCATCGCACAAGGTCAAGTGGCCCGACAAGCCAACGCCGCCGCCCAGCATGCAGTGCTTGCCCACTTTGGTAGAACCCGCAATGCCCACACAGCCCGCTAGGGCGCTGTGGTCGCCAATCGTGACGTTATGGGCAATCTGCACCTGGCTGTCGATCTTGACGTCATTACCAATGACCGTATCGCCCAATGCGCCGCGGTCGATACTCGAACAGCTGCCGACTTCCACGTCATCACCGAGGATGACGCCGCCCAACTGGGCGATCTTGTGCCAGCCTGCGCCATCATGGGCAAACCCAAAGCCATCACCACCAATCACACAGCCACTGTGCAAAATCACTCGCTTGCCCACGACCACACCGTGGCAAACGGTGACATTGGCATGCAGCCGCGTGTCGTCACCGATGACACAGTCAGCGCCAATCACGCTACCCGCGCCAACCACTACACGGTCGCCCAGGACAACGCCTGACTCAATCACCGCATTGGCTTGGACGCAAACCTCGGCCCCAAGCGTCACGCCCTCTGCGACTACTGCAGAGGGATGAATACCCGACACATCCCGCGCTGGCAGCGGATCAAATAGCTGGGAGAGCTTGGCGTAGCCCAAGTAGGGGTTATCCATCTCTAGGCGCGGCACAGGGCAGTTCTTGCCGTGCTCCGGGTGCAGCAGTACCGCTGCCGCTTTGGTGGTAGCGAGATCTTTTAAGTACGCACGGTTGGCTAAAAATGCGACTTGGTCTGGCGCTGCTTCCTTGAGCGTTGCCAAACCACGAATTGACTGGTCGGCGTCGCCCTCGAAATCAACGTCCAGGTGACGTGCGATATCCGCAAGGGTGAGGTGATGAGAAGCGTGCGTCATGAGAGCCCAAGGAAGCAGTGGCGCGGCTAAGCCGCACCAGTAATCATTAAATTAGTTCAGCGAATCAAAAATCTGAGTGACTTCGTTCGTCACGTTGGGCAGGTCCGTCGAGGAGTGCAGCACGCCCTGAGGCTCAACCAACACGTCGATATTATGACGTTCTAACACCTGCTCTACCGCCTGTTCCAGCTTAGCTTCTGCCCCCTGCAGGAACTGCTGCTCGGAAGCCTGCTGGGCCTGCAGCACTTCACGGCGCAGCTGCTCAAAGCGGCCGCCTTTCTGCTGCAGCTCGGCAATCAGCGATTCACGTTCGGACTGGGACATAGCCTCCCCTTCCTGCTGTAGGCGGGTTTGCAGTTGCTGCAGCTCGCCGCCCAACGCTTCGGCTTCGCGTTGCTGGCTACCGATTTGTCCTTCCAGCTGGCTCAGTGATGACTGAGCCGACTGGGTGTTCATCAATGCAGCGCGCCAGTCCAGAACAGCCACTTCGGCAGCATAGGTAGGCAGGGTCATCGCTCCGAAAAGGCACACCGCGGCGGTCAGTTTACGCATTATCATGACACTCCTTGAGTTAGAACGTTTGGCCAAGCGAGAACTGGAAGAACTGCGTGTCATCGCCACTCTCATCGTTTAACGGCTCTGCAATGCTGAAGGTCAAGGGACCCACGGGCGTCAGCCAGGAGAGACCAATACCCACACTGTAGCGTAAATCGCCCAGATCAACGCCAGAGCTGCACTGCTGGCGGCCAGCATCCTCTTCCAGCACGTCGTAGCAGGAGCTCAGGAAGGTATTCCCCGCATCCAGGAACAGCGTAGGCTGTACCGAGCGCTGGTTCTCGACGAACGGCATCGGGAAGAGGACTTCGGCACTGCCTTGCACCAGCACGTTCCCCCCAAGGGTACGATCACGGCCACCCTCGCGGGCGGGCGTAGTGCGCTGCCCCAGGGTGTTGGACGTGAAACCACGCACCGAGCCCAGGCCCCCTGCATAGAAGTTCTCATAGAAGGGGTAAGGATCGTTGCTGGCCAGGGTATCGGCATAGCCCAGGTTACCGCTGAACTTGAATGCCCAGGTCTGATCGTCGTTGATCGGGAAGAGCTGTTGGGCGCGGGCCTGAACCTTGTAATATTCCGCATCGCTGCCCGGCACCCCGGTTTCCAGCGAGAGACGCTGATAGTTGCCCGCCGTCGGCATGATACCGCGGTTCAGGTTGTTACGGGTCCAGCTGGCGGTCAGCTTCAAGCTCTGGGCATTGTCGCCTTCGTCTTCCACGTAACGGCGAATTTCAGAGGCCGTGTCGAAGTAGGTCTTGACGGTGGTGTCTTCGATGCTCGCCCCGAAGTTGAGCCGCGACAGCTCACTGACAGGGTAACCGAAGTTGATGCCCGCGCCGTAGGCGTCGGTGGAGAACGTAGAGATATCGGAGTCGGCGTAGTCCGTCTCGCGATAGAAAACGTTATAACCTCGGGAGATGCCGTCCAGGGTCCAGTAGGGGTCGGTAAAGGCAAAGTTCACGCTGGTGAAGGTGTCGCTGCGCTGCGCGCCGACGTTGACTCGGTTACCGGTGCCCAGGAAGTTGTTCTGGGCCAGGCCAACGCCGTAGATCACCCCGGCACTTTCCGAGAAACCGACACTGGCCGAGATGGAGCCGGAAGGCTGCTCTTCCACGTTGTAGGTGACATCCAGCAGGTCGGGCTGCCCCGGTACGGGCTGAGTGTCGACTTCCACCTGGCTGAAGAAGCCAAGCCGCTCCAGGCGCTGACGCGACTGGGTAATAGACTCGGTGGAGGCGGGCGCGCCCTCTAGCTGAATCATTTCCCGACGCAGTACTTCATCCTGTGTCGTGGTATTGCCGTAGAACTCGATGCGGCGAACATAGGCCCGCTGGCCGGGATTAACGGCAATGACCAAATCGACGGTTTCACCGTCATCGGCCATTTCAGGGACACCCTGTACATCGGCAAAGGCAAAGCCCTCGGCGCCTAAACGCTGGCGCAATGCTTCTGTGGAGGCGTTCACCTCTCCGCGAGAGAAAATATCACCACTGCTGATTTCCAGCAGATTACGAGCTTCGTTCTCGCTGATTTGAAGGTCGCCAGCGAAACGAATATCGCCCACGCGATACTGGTTGCCTTCATCAATATTCAGGGTGATAAAGATTTCTGACTTTTCAGGGCCGATAGAGACTTGCGTAGAAGTAACATCAAAGTTGACGTAGCCACGGTCAAGATAGAACGAGCGTAGGCGTTCGATATCACCAGAGAGCGCTTCTCGGGAGTACTCATCTTTCGAGAACCAGCCGAAGATACGGCCAGGGCGGTCGTTTAGCTCGAACACTTCACGCAGGGTTTCATCGTCGAAATCCTGGTTACCGACGATATTGATCTGGCGGATCTTGGCGACTTCACCTTCATTGATATCGATGTTGACCTGGACCCGGCCCTCATCAATCTCTTCCACCTCAACATTAATGCCAGCGCTGTAGCGACCCTGAGCCTGATACACGCCCTCAAGCTCGCGCTCAATCTCGTCAAGGGTAGAGAGTTGCAGTACCTGACCTTCCGACAGGCCAGACTGACGCAGACCATTACGCAGGTCGTCATCGGAAATCTGCCGATTGCCGGTAATGTTCAGACGCGCAATGGTGGGCCTTTCGACGACCTGAATGACCAGAACATCGCCTTCCCGGGCTAGCGAGACGTCTTCGAACAGGCCAGTGGCAAACAGGTCACGTGCGGCAGCGGCCAGCTGCTGCTCACTGACGCGGTCGTTGGCACTGACAGGAAACGCATTAAAGACCGAGGCGGCGGATACCCGCTGCAGTCCTTCCACACGAATGTCTGAAACGTCAAAGGATTGTGCTTGGGCGCCGCTGGCGCCTACCAGCAAGAGTGCCGCCATTCCAAGGGTCTTGATTTTCATGCAGTCAGTTCGCTCGCGTTGGTCTGCCCGTCGGTTAAGACAGGCACCATATACATTTGTGCAGGCAGATGACAAGGCATCCTGCGCGCTACACGCGTTATTACCACAGGCGCATCAAATCAAAATAGAGCGCCATCAGCATCAGGGTGCCAACCATGGCAAGTCCGATGCGCAGCCCTATCGCTTGTGTCTGCTCAGATACCGGCCGCCCACGTACGACCTCGACAAAATAGTAAAGCAAATGACCGCCGTCGAGCACGGGAATGGGCAGCAAATTCAGTACACCTAAACTAATCGAAAGATACGCTAAAAAACCAACGAAGGCTTCTACCCCAGCACGCGCAGAGTCTCCGGAAATTTGCGCAATCGTGATCGGCCCCGATAGGTTAGAGGGCGAAATTAACCCCACTAACATTTTGCGAATGGCGTCGACCGTCAGCAGCACCATTTCACCAGTACGCGATAGCGCTTGGCCTACGGCCTCCATCGGCCCGTAACGAATTTCACGCTGCAGCGACTCAGGCCAGCTAAACGGCGCTGCACCGGCACCAATGTACCCAACCTCGGCACCACTCTCCAGCGTATTACGTCTTGGCGTGAGCGAAAGCGTTCCTGCTTCGCCATTACGCTGATAACCAACGCTCAGCGTCTCGCCTGCGCTATCGCGGATCACCGCGACAAACTGCATCCAGTCATTAATGGGCTCACCGTTAAGGGCGACGATGCGATCTCCTGCTTGAAGCCCGGCTTCAGCGGCGGCTTGCCCATCCACCACTTGGCCAAGCACGGCGGGCACATCGGGTCGCCAGGGCGAGAAGCCAAGGCTCTGCAGCGGCTGTGGCGGATCCTGGCGAACCATGTAGTTGTTAAGCGGCAGTTGATAGCTGCGGGTGGCACTAGCGCCTTCCGGCACTGCCTCAATAGTTAAATCACCGCTGAAGCCAATCATGGAGACCAGCTTTAAATTAATCTCTTCCCAGGAGCGCATTGCATCGCCCTGAATCGCGGTAATTTCACTCCCCTGCTCCAACCCCGCCTCTGCGGCTGGGGAGTTAGGCGTAATATCGCCAACTACTGGCGCTACGGTGGTTGTACCCGCCACAAACAGCGCCCAGTAGGCCACAATAGCCAGCAGGAAATTGGCGATGGGGCCCGCGGCCACAATAGCAATACGTTGCCAAACGGTTTTACGATTAAACGCTTGGTCTAGCTGCTCTTCCGGTACCGGCGCTTCACGCTCGTCGAGCATTTTGACGTAGCCGCCCAATGGAATGGCCGCCACCGCAAACTCGGTGCCATGGCGATCAATTGTTGACCACAGCGGCTTGCCAAACCCTACGGAGAAGCGCAACACCTTGACGCCGCAGCGGCGTGCAACCCAAAAGTGACCAAACTCGTGAAAGGTCACCAGCAGCCCCAGCACCACGATGACGGCTAAGATATTCTGTATCAGGCCCACTTTTTGCTCCTTTGCACGACACGCTGCTCAACAATAGCTGAGGCTAAGCGGTTAACTGGCGTATGGTGTGCGCGGCTTGTTCTCGCGCCCAGCGGTCCGCAGCAAGCACGCGTTCAAGTGAATCCGCCTGACCGGGATACGGCAGGGCCATCACCTTCGCGACAACATCCGGAATCGCACCAAACGCGATGTTCCCCGCTAAAAATGCCTCAACAGCCACTTCATTAGCAGCGTTAAGCACCGCCGGAGCGGCCCCACCTGCCTGCATCGCCTCTCGGGCTAGTCGCAGGCAGGGAAAGCGTGTTTCATCCGGGGCTTCAAAATCGAGCCGCGCAACTTGGAACAGATCTAGCGTTTCCACGCCGGCATCAATGCGCTCTGGCCAAGCAAGCCCATAGGCAATCGGTGTGCGCATATCGGGATTACCCAACTGAGCAATCACAGAGCCGTCGTTATAGGCTGCCATAGAGTGGATAACGCTTTGCGGGTGAACAACGACCTGAATCTGCTCGGGTGTGGCATCAAACAGCCAGCACGCTTCGATTAATTCGAGTCCTTTATTCATCAGCGTGGCGCTATCTACGGAGATTTTACGCCCCATGGACCAGTTAGGATGAGCGCAGGCCTGCTCTGGTGTTACGTTAGCAATATCGGCAGCCGACCAGCCGCGAAACGGCCCGCCCGATGCGGTTAGAAGCAGCTGACGCACGCCGTGTTTGGCTAATCCGCCGCGATGCTCGCTGGGTAGACACTGGTAGATGGCATTATGTTCAGAATCGATCGGCAACAGCGTCGCCCCGGAGCGTGCCACGGCATCCATAAACAGCGCCCCGCTCATCACCAGGGCCTCCTTATTGGCCAATAGCACGCGCTTACCGGCTTCGGCTGCTGCCAGCGACGGCAACAGGCCTGCCGCCCCGACAATCGCCGCCATCACGGTGTCGACCTCAGGCGCTTGGGCGACCTCGCACAGCGCATCCTCCCCCGCCAGCGCCACAGTGTTGGAGCCTGCTTGGCGGAGCGCTTGCTGCAACCATTGGGCATCTGCGACGTCATCCAACACGGCAAACCGGGGAGAGTGCGCTTTACACTGGTCAAGCAGCGCCTCTTTTGAGGTATGCGCCGTTAGGGCATAGACGCGGTAACGCTCCGGATGGCGCGCGATGACATCCAAGGTGCTTTTACCGATGGAACCGGTGGCACCGAGCACAGTGACCGACTGAACCGAGACGTGACTCATAGCGCGCTCACCTGAAGTGATAGTACCTGCAGATACAACAGCGCAAAGATGGGGATGGCTGCGGTGAGACTATCGATACGGTCCAGCACACCACCATGACCCGGCAGCAGCTGGCTGGAGTCTTTAATATTACGGTAGCGTTTCAACATACTTTCAAACAGGTCGCCAAGCACTGAAGTCAGCGTCACCACTGCGGTAATCACGATCAGCGCCACGCCCCCCATCACTCCAAGGGGCTGCCAAAGGGCAAACAGTAGGGCTAGCAGCATCGTGGCAGCAAGCCCCCCATACACGCCCTCCCAGGACTTGCCTGGACTAACCCGCGGGGCTAATTTGCGCTTACCCCAGCGGCGACCAGCAAAGTAGGCGCCAATGTCTGCCGTCCATACCAGCAGCATCACAAACAGAAGCCACACCGCCCCGCTATCACGCAGCACGTTAAAACCTACCCAGCACGGCAGCAGTACCCAAACGCCCATGAGTAGACGGCGTGAAGTGGCTTGCCACTGCTGACTGCTTTCCGGGTAGTGCGTCACCCAGTAGAGGTTCAGCAACCAGCCAGCTGCGGCCAGCCACAACGGCCAAACTGCAAAGGCAGCGCCGCTCAGCCACAGCAGGGCCATGAGCACCGCCATACCGGCCACCAGCGCCAGGCGCGTGCGCGAGACGATAACCCCCGCCAAGTTGGTCCACTCCCAGGTACCTAACAGCACGATCAGCGCTGTAAACAGCGCAAAGGCACCTCCCTGTAATCCAAACAGACCAATTAGCGTGACAGGAGCTAACCAGGCTGCGGTGATCATCCGCTGTTTAAGCACCTTGCGCCTCTATTTGTTCGTCGGTCATGCCAAAACGGCGACGTCGTAAGCAGAAATCATCGAGCGCTTTGTCGAAGGCCGCCCCATCAAAATCTGGCCATAACAAGGGCGAAAAGTGCAGCTCGGCATAGGCCAGCTGCCATAACATAAAGTTCGAGAGCCGCTGCTCGCCGCTGGTACGGATGCACAGATCCACCGGCGGTACTTGATCGGTGTTCATGGCCGCATCCAAGCGCGCTTCGTCGATGGCCTCGGGCGCCAGCTCTCCGGTAGCCACCTGCTCGGCGAGCTGGCGCGCGGCGCGGGCGATGTCCCACTGGCCGCCGTAGTTCGCGGCAATCACCAGATGCATGCCCGTGTTCTCGGCGGTCAGCGCTTCGGCGCGCTGAATATGCTTTTGAATCGCGGGGGAAAAGCCACGCTGTTCGCCAATAATCGACAGACGGATATTGCGCTCATTAAGTTTTTTGACTTCGCGTTTAAGCGCCATCAAAAACAGCTCCATCAGCGCATTCACCTCAGCGGCAGGACGTTTCCAGTTTTCGCTGGAGAACGCAAACAGGCTTAGCGTTTGAACGCCTCGCTCAGTTGCACGCTCAATCACCGCTCTTACGGCTTCGACACCGGCGCGGTGGCCGCGCACTCCCGACAGCCCCCGTGCCCGCGCCCAGCGGTTGTTACCATCCATAATGATAGCAACATGAGACGGCAGCGCTTCCTCGGATAGAGAAAGTGTCGTGCCGCCCGGCTGCTCTTGGGGAAGCTGCGGAGACATCATGGGTTCTCGCACCAAAGATCAGTCATAAGTAAGCCAAGCGATGGCCCACGGACGACCAAGCCGCCCGTGGCAAAGTGAACGCAGGCAGTGATGTTAACAACAATCACTAAACCTGCATGAGATCCTGTTCTTTTGCGGCAAGTGCCTTATCGATCTCAGCGATATATTTATCGGTCAGCTTCTGGATTTCGTCTTCGCCCTGGCGCTGATCGTCCTCGGTAATCTCTTTATCCTTAAGCAAGGATTTGAAATCACCGTTAGCATCACGACGAACGTTACGCACAGCCACGCGCGCGCTTTCTGCCTCGCTACGTGCCTGCTTAATGTAGCCCTTGCGTGTCTCTTCAGTCAGCATCGGCATCGGTACACGAATCACGTTGCCTGCGCTTGAGGGGTTGAGGCCCAAGTCAGAGGTCATGATCGCTTTTTCGATTTTAGCCACCATGGACTGCTCCCAAGGAGCCACCGCCAGGGTACGGGCGTCTTCAACGTTGACAGAAGCCACTTGGTTCAGCGGCACTTGGCCACCGTAATACTCAACGGTCACGGCATCCAGGATGCTGGGGTGAGCGCGACCCGTGCGGATCTTGTTGAAGTTGCTGTGCAGCGCCTCAACGCTCTTCTTCATGCGAGACTCTGCATCTTTCTTGATGTCGTTGATCACGTTGTTACCCTCTGTCTATCAGCGTGCCTTCCTTGCCCCCAACCACGAGGTTGAGCAGGGCACCAGGCTTGTTCATATCAAATACCCGCACCGGCATATCATGGTCACGTACCAGGCAGATTGCGGTCAAATCCATTACGCCCAGTTTCTGATCCAGAGCGTCGTCATAGGAGAGCTGGTCGTATTTTACGGCGTCGGGGTGCTTCACCGGGTCCTTATTGTACACGCCGTCCACCTTGGTGGCCTTGATGACAACGTCTACATCCACTTCAATGCCGCGCAAACAAGCAGCAGAGTCGGTGGTAAAGAAAGGGTTACCGGTGCCAGCAGAGAACAGCACCACGTCGCCAGACGTTAAATAACGGATGGCAGTGCGGCGGTCATAGTGCTCCACCACACCGCTCATGGGAATCGCTGACATCACCCGCGAGCGAATATTAGAGCGCTCCAGAGCATCACGCATGGCGAGGGCATTCATCACCGTTGCCAGCATTCCCATGTGGTCACCCGTGACCCGATCCATGCCGGCTTCGTTCAACGCCGCACCACGGAACAGGTTACCACCACCAATCACAATACCGACCTGTACGCCAATACCGACCAGCTGGCCGATCTCAAGCGCCATACGATCCAGCACTTTTGGATCAATACCAAAATCGTGCTCACCCATCAGCGCTTCGCCCGATAGCTTCAGCAAAATACGCTTGTATTTTGACTTTGACTTATCGATTTTGGGGGCAGCAGTGGGGGTAGACTCTTGAATATCACGTGACATGGCATCTCTCCTGGGGGCAGACCTGGGCACAGGTGGGCGAGGTGGCACCTGTATTATTTCACAGGGGCCGGATACACGAAGGCGTGCGCTCGCGCGCACGCCATCTTCTTACTAGAACCTCTGACCTTAGCGACGGCCAGCCTGTTCCATGACTTCTTTAGCGAAGTCGACTTCTTCTTTCTCGATGCCTTCGCCCACTTCAAAGCGAGTGAAGCTAACCACTTCACCACCGGCGGCTTTGACGAATTCAGCAACGGACTGGTTCGGGTCTTTAACAAACGGCTGCTCGGTCAGGCTGTTCTCGGCCAGGTACTTCTTCAGGCGGCCTTGAACCATCTTCTCAGCGATTTGCTCGGGCTTACCGGCCATGTCCGGCTGGGCCAGGATGATTGCCTTCTCTTTGTCCAGCTGCTCTTGCGGCATCTCTTCAGGATGCGCAACCGCCGGGTTGATCGCCGCTACGTGCATCGCAACATCTTTGGCTGCTTCGCTGGTGCCGCCTTTCAGAACGGTCAGAACGCCAATACGGCCACCGTGAACGTATTCGCCCACCAGACCACCTTCAACGGCATTCACGACAACGGCACGACGCACGCCGATGTTTTCGCCGATTTTCTGAACCAGCTGCTCACGAGCGGACTCAAGGTCACCCGCCATCACCGCTGCAACGTCTTCGTTTTTCGCCGCAAAGAACGCATCAGCAATCTTGTTGGCGAAGTCGATGAAGTTGTCGTCACGGGCAACGAAATCGGTTTCAGAGTTGATTTCGACCATTACGCCGTAGCTGCCATCTTCTGCTACACGAGTAACAACCGCACCTTCTGCAGCGGTACGACCCGCTTTTTTCGCGGCTTTAAGACCAGAGCTTTTACGCAGGTTTTCGATCGCGACTTCGATGTCACCGTCGGCTTCGGTGAGTGCTTTTTTACACTCCATCATGCCAAGACCGGTACGTTCGCGCAGTTCCTTAACCTGAGAGGCGCTGATAGCTGCCATGAGATTTCACCTCGGAAATGGTTCTAACTGAGAGTTAAACGCGCTACAGAGTATAAGCACGGTAGATGACCGTTGCGTATCACTGTGCAGAGCGCTTGCCGGCATTCATCCGGCATAATCGGCCCGCCTGAGCGAACTCAAAGCGGGAAAAAGGGGGCATAAGGCCCCCTCTTAACACGATGCGGCTCAACCTGCCCGCCGCACCACTGCAGCCTTACTCGGCAGCTGCGCTTGTGTCGGCGGAAGCGGCTTCTTCAGTCACTTCGACGAACTCGTCCGGACGACCTTCTTTCGCGCGGCCACACGCGTCGGCAATCGCCTTCACGTAGATCTGGATAGCGCGGATGGAGTCATCGTTACCCGGGATCACGTAATCAACGCCATCTGGGTTAGAGTTGGTATCTACCACGCCAATAACCGGGATACCCAGCTTGTTGGCTTCGTTAATCGCGATGCGCTCGTGGTCAACGTCGATCACAAACAGTGCGTCCGGCAGGCCGCCCATGTTCTTGATACCACCGATAGAACGCTCAAGCTTCTCTTGCTCACGCGTGGCCATCAAGACTTCTTTCTTGGTCAGCTTCTCGAAGGTGCCGTCTTCGCGCATCACTTCCAGATCACGCAGCCGTTTGATGGACTGACGAATGGTCTTGAAGTTGGTCAGCATGCCGCCCAACCAGCGATGGTTGACGAACGGCTGGCCAACGCGATTCGCTTCTTCTTTGATGATCTTGCTAGCGCTGCGCTTGGTGCCAACAAACAGAATTTTGTTGTTGGATGCCGCCATCTTCTCGACCACGTCGATCGCTTCGTTCAGCGCCGGCAGGGTGTGCTCGAGGTTGATGATGTGAATCTTGTTGCGCGCGCCGAAGATGTATTTGCCCATCTTCGGATTCCAGTACTTGGTTTGGTGACCGAAGTGAGCACCTGCTTTCAGCAGGTCACGCATATTAACGTGAGACATGGTAAAACTCCTGAAACTCGGGTTAGGCCTCCACGCACCCCATGGATCCGACCAGTAGCGTCGTTAAACGTCGCTAAAGGCACCCGGGACCATGTGCCGGTACATGTGTGTTTTCAAGGCTTGCTGTTGTGCAACCCAGCGGTGCTGCGTTGCGATCTCGTTGCCCTTTCGCGTAGCGCCAGCCAGTATAGAAGCATTGGATGGCGATTGCAGGAAAGCGCGCGGCTTTATACCATATATCCTTACCAAGATGAAGTCACCGCCCATAAAACGGCGTTACTTCGCCGCTTCCATTTGCCGTTTATCACTTGCATTCCAATACTTGCTGTCACCCACTTACTTAAATCCCACATCGAGAATTCATGAACGTTCCTATTAAGACGCCTTCTGAAATCGAGAAAATGCGCGAAGCCGGTCGCCAGGCGGCCAGCGTTATCGAAATGATCACTCCCCACGTTAAAGCGGGCATTAGCACTGGCGAGATCGACCGTCTGTGCCACGAGTACATTGTTAACGAGCTGGGCTCGACACCGGCACCGCTGAACTACCACGGCTTTCCCAAAGCAACCTGTACCTCCATCAACCACGTGGTGTGCCACGGCATCCCCGATGACGCCAAAAAGCTCAAAAACGGCGACATCATGAACCTGGATATCACCGTGCGCACACCGGATGGCTACCACGGCGACTCCAGCGTGATGTTCGTGGTGGGCGACACCATTCAGGGCGAACGGCTGTGCCGCATCACCCAAGAGTGCCTATATAAAAGCATTGCGCTGGTGAAACCCGGCGTGCGTCTTTCTGAGCTTGCCCGTGTGATTCAGCAGCACGCCGAAGCCCATGGTTACTCGGTGGTGCGTGATTTCTGCGGCCACGGCATTGGCGCGGACTTCCACGAAGACCCGCAGTTCCTGCACTACGACGGCTATGCACCGGATGCCGACATCCGCCTAGAAGCGGGCATGTGCTTCACCATCGAGCCGATGATTAACGTGGGCGGCTACAAAACCAAAGTGCTGCGCGACGGCTGGACCGCCGTCACCAAAGACCGCAGCCTTTCGGCCCAGTGGGAACATACTCTACTGGTCACCGACACCGGCGTTGACGTGCTCACTGCGCGCAGCGACGAAGACTTTAGCTTTCTGAACGCCTGATGCTTCTTCACCACTACCGGTTCGAGCCGGACACGTCGCTTTATGATCTCGACCTGTTTCGCACCGAGCTTGCCGGGTCGCGCTCTCCTATCGCCCCGTTTAAAGCCGCGCTGCGGGAAATCCAAGCACGCCTGGATGAACGCTTTCGCGCCGGTAGCGATATTCGCGACTTGGTACGCGGTCGGGCGTGGTATCTCGACCAGCTTCTCGCCATTGCCTGGGCGCAGCATGCTTGGCCCGATGACGGCGTTGCGCTGGTGGCCGTGGGCGGCTACGGGCGTGGTGAACTGCATCCCCATTCGGATATTGATCTGCTCTTGCTGCTTGAGCACGACGACGATACCCCCTACCGGGAGCCGCTGAGCGCTTTTATCACCTTCCTCTGGGATATCGGTCTGGAGATTGGCCACAGCGTTCGCTCGCTCAACGACTGCGAGCGGGAAGCCGAAGCAGACGTCACGGTGATTACCAACCTGCTGGAGTCGCGCCTCATTGCCGGGCCGGACAGTCTGCGTGAGAAGATGCGCGAGCGCCTGAGCACCCCGAACCTATGGCCCGCCGACCGCTTTTTTGAAGCCAAGTGGCAAGAACAAATTGCTCGCCACTACCGCTACAACAACTCCGAGTACCACTTGGAGCCCAACCTCAAAAGCTCCCCCGGCGGCCTGCGGGATATCCAGATGATTGGCTGGGTGGCTAAGCGGCACTTCGGCACCGAGCAGTACACCGACATCGTCGCCAACGGCTTTATGAATGACGCCGAGCTGCGCATTCTCAGCCAGGGCCAAGCGTTTCTTTGGCAGGTGCGCTACGCCCTGCACATGCTGACCGGCCGAGCCGAAGACCGCCTGCTGTTTGATCACCAGCGCACCATTGCCGAAATGTTTGGCTTTAGGGATACCCCCGAGAGACTCGCGGTCGAGCAGTTCATGAAACGCTACTACCGCCACGTGACGGCCCTCGCCGGGCTCAACGATATGTTGCTACAGCACTTCGACGAAGTGATTTTGCGCGGCAAGGAGTCGTTGGAAACCGTTAAGCTGAACGAACGCTTTGAAACCAAGGGCGGCTACATCCAGGCGCGCTCCCGCAACCTGTTCCGCGAGCGCCCGGCGGCCATGCTAGAGCTCTTCCTGCTGATGGCCAAGCATCCGGAAATCGAAGGGGTACGCGCCGATACTATTCGGCTGATTCGTGACCATCGCCACCAAATTGACGACCACTACCGGGAAGACCCACGCCACCAGCGGCTGTTTATGGCCATTATGCGCGCGCCGGGTAACGTCCCCCGCCAGCTGCGGCGTATGAACCGCTACGGCATTCTCGGCAAGTACCTGCCGGAGTTTGGCCGCGCGGTGGGGCTGATGCAGCACGATCTGTTCCATATCTATACGGTGGACGCCCACACCCTGCGCCTGCTGAAATTTCTGCACGGCTTCCGCAAGCCCGAGGCAAAGGACGACTTCCCGGTGGCCGCCAACCTGATCCATCAGCTGCCTAAGCTGGACCTGCTGTGGATTGCCGGCCTGTTCCACGATATCGGCAAAGGACGCGGTGGCGACCACTCAGAAATCGGCGCGCGGGACGTCGAACAGTTCTGCCAACGCCACCACATCTCCCAGCACGACACCAACCTGGTGAGTTGGCTGGTGGAGCATCACTTGCTGATGTCCATGACCGCCCAGAAGCGTGATATCAGCGACCCGGATGTGATCCGCGATTTCGCCCTCATCGTGCGCGACGAAACCCGCCTGGACTACCTCTATGTGCTCACCGTTGCCGACATCAACGCCACTAACCCCACACTGTGGAACGGCTGGCGGGCGTCGCTGCTTCGTCAGCTTCACGCGGAAACCAAACGCGCCCTGCGCCGCGGCCTGAAAAATCCACCGGATCGAGACGACTGGGTGCGCGAAACCCGCACTGAGGCGCGCTCGCTGCTGCAAACAGTCGGCGTCGATAGTGGCCAAATAGACCAGCTCTGGGAGTCGCTGGGGGAAGATTACTTCCTGCAGTACGCACCCAGCGAAATTGTCTGGCAGACTCAAGGTATTCTGGCGCACCAGCCGTCACCGCTGCCGTTGGTGCTGATCAGTGCTCCCACCGCCGACATGGCCGAAGGCGGCACCAAAGTGTTCATCCACACCCGCTCGGTGGATGACCTGTTCGCCGCCACTGCTGCCGCCATGGAGCAGCTCGGACTCTCGATCCACGATGCCCGCATTGCTACTTCCCACAACGACTGGACGCTCAACACCTTTATCGTACTGGATAGCCACGGCCAGCCGATTCGCGACCCGGAGCGCATTGAAGAGATGCGCCAGCACTTGGTAGAAGAGCTGGATGACCCGGATGACTATCCAGAAATCGTCACTCGACACACGCCGCGCCAGCTCAAGCACTTCAAAGTGCCTACCGAAGTGGTGATCGAGCAGGACCCGGCCAATGAACGCACCCTACTGGAACTGACCGCCCCCGACCGCCCCGGTCTGCTGGCTCGGGTAGGGCGCATTTTCATGGAGCAGGATATCTCGCTCTCAGCCGCTAAAATTGCCACGCTAGGCGAACGGGTTGAAGATGTTTTCTTCATCACCACCAAAGCAGGCGAGCCGCTCACCGACCCCGAACGCCAGCAGCAGCTCCGCGAACGACTGATTGAGGTATTGGGGGTTTAACCTAGAAAGTAGGCACACCCTGGTGGTTAGGTTTGAGCCTGCACCAGGGCTTGCCTATAATCGGCGGTTCGATAAATGGTTTTGCCCACAGTTCCCGCCCTTACGCTCTCAACGGACGCGCCATGAACCCTGATCTCAACGCCCTACACCCCTATCCGTTTGAAAAGCTGGCCGCCCTCAAAGCGAGCCTAACGCCCCCGGCGGGACTGGCGCATATTCCGCTGACGATTGGCGAACCCCAGCACGCCCCCTACCAAGGCGCGCTGGAGGCACTCATCGCCCACCAGTTAGAGATGGCCCGCTACCCGGCCACCAACGGCCTTCCCGCCCTACGCGACGCGATTGCGACCTGGGCCACCCAGCGCTTCCAGCTGGCGGGGTTGGATGCCGAGCGCCAAGTACTGCCGGTGAACGGCACTCGCGAAGCCATCTTCGCTTTTGTACAGGCCGCGTTGGACCGCACTCGCCCCGCAAAAGTGGCCGTACCCAACCCCTTCTACCAGATTTACGAAGGCGCCACGCTGCTGGCAGGCGGCGAGCCGCTCTACCTGGACTGCACCGCCGAGAACGGCTTCCGCCCCGATTTTTCAGCGGTCAGCGCCGACACCTGGCGCGACGTGCAGATCGTGTTTATCTGCTCGCCGGGCAACCCGACCGGCGCCGTCACGCCGCTGGCCGAGTTCAAACAGCTGATTGCCCTGGCCGACGAGCACGACTTTATCATCGCCTCTGATGAGTGCTACTCCGAGCTTTACCTAGACGAGAACACGCCACCGCCAGGGCTTTTGCAGGCCTGCGCCGAGCTTGGCCGCGATGACTACCGCCGCTGCGTGGTCTTCCACTCGCTCTCCAAGCGCTCCAACCTACCAGGGCTGCGCTCGGGTTTCGTGGCAGGTGATGCCGACCTACTCGCCCCGTTCAAGCGCTACCGCACCTATCACGGCTGCGCCATGTCGCAGCCACTACAGCACGCCTCCATTGCCGCTTGGCAAGACGAAGCCCACGTGCGCGCCAACCGAGACGCCTACCGCGAAAAATTCAGCGCGGTGACGGATGTGCTTGCCCCGGTGATGGATTTTCCCACTCCGGAAGCGAGCTTCTACCTCTGGCCTGCGGTGCCGGGTGGCGACGATATCGCCTTTACCCAGCGGCTATTCAGCGAACAGCACGTGAGCGTACTGCCCGGCAGCTTGATGGGTCGCCCAGGGCAAAACGGCCTTAACCCCGGCGCGGGTCGGCTACGCTTAGCGTTAGTGGCGGAGCTTGAGCCGACCTTAGAAGCGGCCAAGCGCCTTCGCCAACTGATCGAGCGCAGCTAACGCGCCGCGCCGCTTAAGACGACGAAAGGAGGCTCTATGCTAACGCTCTACATGATTCATAACTGCGACACCTGCCGTAAAGCGCGTAAAGCGCTGGACGACAAAGCGCTGATGTATAAAACCCACGACCTGCGTAAAGATGGCCTTTCTGCGGCGCTGCTTGAGCACATCTTGAATCGCGTACCGTTGGTTGAGGTGATCAACAAACGCAGCAAAACCTGGCGGGATCTTTCTGACGAAGAGAAAGATTACGATGCCAACTCGGCGCGCCAGCTGCTGCTCCAGCACCCCACGCTGCTCAAGCGGCCGCTGCTGGAACTCGACGACGGCACCATCATGATCGGCTACCGTGACGGCGACTATGACAAGCTAAGCGGCTAACCCTGACTCACTTTCTTTCACCCACTTTCTCTCACTAACCTCTAAGGAATACGCGTTATGCTGAGCTTCGCACTTGGAATCGGCACCCAAAACACCCAGGGCGACTGGCTGGAAATCTACTACCCGGCCCCGCTGCTCAACCCGGACGCGAGCCTGGTCGCCACTGCCAAAGAGGCCCTGGATGCACCGGCGGGCAATGCCCCGGTGAGCTTCTTACCGGAAGACTGCACCCGCTTGGCCAAGGCGCTGGAAGCGGCAGGCCACTCCGAGCAGGCCGCTCTGGCCGAGTCGCTGGCCACTAGCCAGCGCCCGCTGGTGGCGATGTTCCTGGAGAGCGACCAGCCGCCGCAAACCGCACCTGAGGTGTACCTGAAGCTGCACCTGCTGTCGCATCGCTTAGTGAAGCCTCACGGCCTGGACCTGACCGGTATGTTCGGCCTGCTGCGCAACATCGCCTGGACCAACGAAGGCGCCATCGATATCGAAGAGCTGCCCACGCGCCGTCTGAAGGCGCGCTTAGCGGGCCGTACGCTGTCCGTCGACTGCGTGGACAAATTCCCCAAAATGACCGATTACGTGGTGCCCACCGGCATCCGCATCGGCGACACCGCTCGTGTGCGCTTGGGCGCTTACCTGGGTGAAGGCACCACGGTCATGCATGAAGGGTTTGTTAACTTCAACGCAGGCACCGAAGGCCCCGGCATGATCGAAGGGCGCATTTCCGCAGGCGTTATGGTCGGCAAAGGCTCTGATCTGGGCGGCGGCTGCTCCACCATGGGCACGCTCTCTGGCGGCGGCAACATCATCATCAAAGTGGGCGAAGGCTGCCTAATTGGCGCCAATGCCGGTATCGGTATTCCGCTGGGCGACCGTTGCACCGTGGAAGCCGGCCTCTACATCACCGCAGGCTCTAAAGTGACGCTGCTGGATGACCAAGGCCAGGAAGTGAACACCGTTGCCGCCCGCGAGCTGGCAGGCCAAGACGACCTACTGCTGCGCCGTAACTCCCAGAATGGCCGCATCGAGTGCCTGACCAATAAAAGCGCCATTGCGCTGAACGAGGCGCTGCATGCCCATAACTGAGCCTGCCTCACTGTCGCCTACGCTGAAGCTGGCCTTTGAGCTGCTTCGCCGGGCGTCGGTGACTCCCGACGATGAAGGCTGCCAGGACCTGATGATCGAGCGCTTAACGGCGCTCGGTTTCCATATCGAGCAGCTACCGTTTGGCGATGTGAAGAATTTTTGGGCGGTTCGTGGTCACCACGGCCCGGTGCTGGCGTTTGCGGGGCACACCGACGTGGTGCCCAGCGGGCCACACACTAACTGGGAATTTCCGCCTTTCGAGCCCTGCATCGACGACCAAGGCATGCTCTGCGGGCGCGGCGCGGCTGATATGAAGGGCAGCCTTGCCGCCATGCTCACCGCGGTGGAGCGCTTTGTCGCCCGCTATCCTGATCATGACGGCCGCATTGCGTTTTTGATTACCTCCGATGAGGAAGGCCCGGCCATCGACGGCACCCGTGCGGTGGTAGAACATCTTCGCGAGCGCAATGACCGCCTGGATTACTGCATCGTTGGCGAGCCCTCCTCTACTGCTCGCCTAGGCGATGTGATCAAAAACGGTCGTCGTGGCTCTTTGGGCGGTGTGCTGCATATTAAGGGCATTCAAGGCCATGTGGCCTACCCTCACTTAGCGCGCAACCCGATCCACCAAGCGATGCCCGCCCTGGATGCGCTCGTCAACGAGCACTGGGATGCTGGCAACGACTTCTTCCCTGCAACCAGCTTTCAGATATCTAATCTGCGTGCCGGTACAGGGGCCACCAATGTGATTCCTGGCGAGGTAGAGGTGGTGTTCAACTTCCGCTACTCCACGGAAGTCACCCATGACGAGCTGCGCTCACGCACCGAGGCAATTCTGGATCAGCACGGTCTTGAGTATCACATCGACTGGACGCTGAATGGCGAACCGTTCCTGACGTCCGAAGGTGAGCTAGTGGAGGCGGCGATTCGTGGCGTGGAAGCCGTGACTGGCGAACGCCCAGCGCTTTCTACCAGCGGCGGCACCTCGGATGGCCGTTTTATTGCCACTCTGGGCGCGCAGGTGGTAGAGCTTGGCCCGCTGAACGACACCATTCACAAGGTGAACGAGCGCGTGCGCGCTAGCGATTTGGATGCGCTGAGCCGCATCTACGAAGCAACCCTTCAAGCGCTACTGACCAACGACGAGGTAAGCGTATGATGGAGCGGTTTCCGGATATCGAAGTGTATCTGGCGCGGGTCACGCTGGATGACATTAACGCCTGGCTGGCTGACGTGCTGAGTGCACCGCCCCTTAGCCCAGCAGGAAAAGGCAAGTGGAAAACCCGTGGCCAGTATCAGGGCGATAGCGTCCCGGTGCTGCTGGTGGATAACGCCGCGGATGGTTT
This sequence comes from Halomonas sp. Ps84H-12, assembly GCF_024124725.1. NCBI lineage: Bacteria > Pseudomonadati > Pseudomonadota > Gammaproteobacteria > Oceanospirillales > Halomonadaceae > Halomonas > Halomonas sp. Ps84H-12. Next base: position 60,029 of record NZ_JAMXSJ010000008.1, read on the forward strand.
TGCCAGCCTCTGGTTCGATAGCGGACACACTCCGTGGCACACCGACCAGGAGTGCGCCCAGCACGCCGCTGAAGCGCTGCAGGTGGAAGTCCGCTGTTCGCTGGGGGGCTGGCACCCTGGCGACGACCCAGACCGCTTTTGGCAGGTGCTGCCCGGCGGCCAGGAAAAAGCCATCGAATGGCCGGACTCAGGCCGTTAAATGCAAAAACCCCCGTAAGCGCGGGGGTTTTCTCTTTCAGCACTAATTTATCACTACAGCACCTGGGCGCTTACTCAATAATGCTGACGTCATCGGCCTGCAGGCCGCGATCATTTTTAATCACGTGATAGCGAACAATCTGGCCTTCGGCCAGCATACGCGGGCCACGACCACGAATCGCACGGAAGTGAACAAACACATCTTCTCCGTTATCGCGAGTAATAAAGCCGTAGCCTTTGTTGGTGTTAAACCACTTTACTTCCCCCTCTTCACGGCCATCGTTGGGGTCGATGATATCTTCCTCTTCATCATCTTCCACCGTAGGAGCAGGTGCTTGGGGTTGGCGCGGCGCAGGCTTAGCCCGAGCCACATCTGCCTTCACAACCATTGGTGGCGCCAGGGCAGCCGCCGCTAACGTGCCGAGAAACAACATAATAAAGCAGCCAAAGGCTACCGCGGCATATACGCTAAAAGCAGCTTCGGCTAACCACTGCTCAGCCAGAGGTGCATTGGTTAAATGAACAATCCCTGCCAGAAGAAGCGGCGTGGGGGCGGCGAGTAAGACACTGATAAAGAAACAGCGAAAAACAACTTTTGGGTTCATAGATGATAAAAGCTCTCTTGTTGTATGGGTAACAGACGAAGGACAATACTCGAACTACCAGGCCCATTCCTAACAGTACCGAGCATACTACACAAGGTGACGATGTTATCATGACAAACGAATTATCGCCTGCTGAGCTCGCTCAACGTCTTGAATCGTTGGAGAGTCGGCTGGCCTATCAGGAGCACTGGCTGGACACTCTGGATCAAGCGGTCGCCCAGCAGGAGCGCCGCTTGGAAAAACTGGAGCAGCTAAGCGCCTTGATGCGCGAACGGCTACGCGAGCAGCATCAGGCGCTCCAGGCGGGCGACTCCCAAGGCAGTTTTCGTCCAGAAGACGATATCCCACCCCACTATTAAGCCACGACTCGCGGCTTCTTGCCCGCCCAAAAGCGGTGGGATTACCTCACCATGCTGGCCGGGGCAACGCTTTCCAGCCCAAATGCATCGGCAACGGCACGATAGGTCACCTTGCCGTTGTGAACGTTAAGGCCGGGCAGGAAGTGCGCATCATCGGCCAATGGCCGTGCTTAGTCGCGGAACACGCGCACGCCTAGCGCCTTCAAGTACGACGTCTCCGGTATGGCCGGGTGCACCGGGTGATCCGGCCCTTGGTGGCCCTGGAAGATCACCTGACCTTGGCGGTCTTGGTGGCGCACTGCACCGCGCACCACATCGACCAAACGATCAGGGGCAAGGTGCATGGAGCAGGATGCCGACAGCAGCAGGCCATCGCGGCCCAGCAGGCGTATCGCCTCACGGTTCAGGCGCGAGTAGGCGCGCTCGCCGTTGGGGATATCCTTACGCTTTTTGATAAACGCAGGCGGATCGAGAATCACCACATCGAACTGCTCGCCATCTGCCTTTAGCGCCGCCAGGGCTTCAAAAGCATCGCCTTCACCAATCGCCACCTGCTCTTGAACGCCATTCAGCTCGGCGTTGCGCGCCACTTGCTCCAGCGCCGCGCCGGATGCATCCACGCAGAGCACTTCTGATGCACCGCTGGCCGCCGCCTGAACGCCCCAGCCACCCACGTAGCTGAATACGTCTAGCACGCGCTTACCGGCCACTTGGCTGTTGAGCCAAGCACGGTTCACACGGTGATCATAGAACCAGCCGGTTTTCTGGCCGTTTAGCACCGGCACGGCAAAGGTGACGCCATTTTCGACCAGCAGCACTTCGTCAGGCAGCGTACCTTTGACGACTTCCACGTGGGCTTCCAGGCCCTCCTGGCGGCGGCCACCGGTGTCGTTACGGAAGACGATAGCACTCGGCTTAACCACTTTCTCCAGGGCGTCAACGATATCTTCCGCCAGTGCCTGCATACCGGCGGTGTTGAGCTGCACCACCAGCACATCGCCGAAACGATCAATCACCAGGCCAGGCAGCAGGTCGCCCTCGCCATGAATCAGGCGATAAAACGGCTGATCAAACAGGCGCTGGCGCAGCGCTAGGGCCTGATTAAAGCGATGCACGAACAGCGAGCGGTCCAGGCGCATTTCAGGGTCGCGAGACATGATGCGGCCGCAGATCAGCGAGTGCGGGTTCACGTAGGCAACGCCCAGGGTTTTACCGTTGGACGCCTCTACCAGCGCAGGCTCGCCCGCCGCAAAGTTTTTCAGCGGCGTCTCTTTGATATCGACTTCGTTGGAGTAGATCCACAGATGGCCAGCTTTTAAGCGGCGATCGGCGTTTTTATTCAAGCGCAGGCGTTGGGTCACAACAATCTCCAAAAGAGCAAGCTGACAGTGCACTTAGGCACTGTAAGCATAAAAACAGTTAACCGCCCAAGGCGGCGATTAACGCTGGCAACCGGGGCAAAACACACTGGCACGTTGACCCAGGGTAATGCGCTTCAGCTCGCTGCCACAGCGTAGGCAAGGCTGCCCGTGGCGTCCGTAAACATTCAGCCGCTGGGCGAAGTAACCAGGCTCGCCTTGGCCGCTGACAAAATCGCGCAGCGTGGTGCCACCTTGGGTAATGGCCGCCGCCAACACCTCTTTGACGGCCGCCGCTAGCGCGTCGTAGCGCGCTTGGGAAATTCGCCCCGCCGCACGGCGCGGGTCGATGCCTGCCATAAACAGCGCTTCGGCGGCATAAATATTGCCCGCACCCACCACCACACGGTTGTCCATCAAAAAGGGCTTTACTGCCACCCGCTTATTACGCGACAGACGGTAGAGCCACTGGCCGTTGAAGGCATCGCTAAGCGGTTCAGGGCCAAGGTGAGCAAGGCGGGTATCGCGGCTGCCGTCGCCCTGCTGCCAGTCGACAAACCCAAACCGACGCGGGTCATGGTAGCGCAGCACGTAGCCGCTAGCGGTCACCACATCCACATGGTCGTGCTTTTTCGGCAAATCCCCCAGGCGGGCAATACGCAGGCTGCCCGACATGCCTAAGTGCCACAGCAGCGTGGCACTGCCATCAGCGGTGGCTAGCGGAATCTGCAGGTATTTAGCTCGTCGGGCCAACTCGCCCACTCGTGCGCCGATTAAGCGTTCGGCCAGGTCGTCCGGCACTGGTACCCGCAGGCGTGGCTGGCGCACCCGCACTTCGGTAATTTCTTGCCCCTCTATATAGGGGGCGATGCCACGTCGCGTGGTTTCAACTTCAGGCAGTTCGGGCATGATGAAAGCCTATGATGACAGCACAGTGACAGCGATTAACGGCCAAGGCGCTAACGACAGACATGCAAAAACCCGGCTTTAGGCCGGGTTTTTCAACAGGCGCTCGCCTGCGGTGAAAGCCGATCATCGTAATCGCGATTACTTGATCTTGGCTTCCTTGTAGATAACGTGCTTACGGACCACCGGGTCGTATTTCTTGAATTCGAACTTATCCGGGGTGTTCCGCTTGTTCTTATCAGTGGTGTAGAAGTGGCCTGTACCGGCACTAGACACCAGCTTGATCTTATCGCGCATGGTTTAACTCTCCCAAAAGTGCTTAGCAAAAAGCTGGCTTAGATAGCGTCGCCGCGTTTGCGGATATCGGCCAGAACCGTCTCGATACCTTTCTTGTCGATGATGCGCATGCCTTTAGAGGAAACGCGCAGCTTGACGAAGCGGTTTTCAGACTCAACCCAAAAACGATGGGTGTGCAGGTTCGGCAAGAAACGACGACGTGTCTTACGCTGGGAGTGAGAAACGTTATTACCAGTTACCGGACGCTTGCCGGTAACCTGACATACTTTGGACATGAGAGCCTCCAACCGCTTGGCGAGTTGTTCAAAACTGTCGGGCAAACCGGAGCAGGGAGGGAGTCGACGCAGTTAACCGCCTAGCTGTACCCAAATCCGTTATTCAACCCAAGTTCAAAGGTGGCACTTTATACCAGAGCACCTAGCTACCAGCAAGCGAAACCGCCCAAAAAGCCCAAAAAAGCGCTTTTTTGGACAATTTACTTAGAAAAGGGGCAGCGGCCTGACGACCAGCCACGCGTCTTTTATTGCTAAGATTATTGCTTATAGCCAGCCACGCTCGGCAAATGACACCACTTCTCCGTCCCCCACCACAAAATGATCGAGTACCCGCACGTCAAAGAGTGCAAGGGCATCTTTTAAGCGTTCTGTGATACGTCGATCAGCATCGCTGGGCTCAGCCACACCCGATGGGTGATTGTGGGCCAGGATGACAGCACCAGCGTGTAACTCAAGCGCACGCTTGGCAACTTCGCGGGGGTAAACGGATGCGCTGTCTAGGGTACCGCGAAACAGGGATTCATAGCGAATAATTCGATGCTGTGTATCCAAAAAAAGTACGGCGAACTCTTCATGCCCCAAGTGACGCAGCTGTGAGCTCAAATAGTGGCGCACCAACGCAGGCGACGTTAGGGCATTGCCACGAGCCAGTTGGCTGGCCAAATGCCGTCGAGAGAGCTCTAGGGTGGCCTGCAACTGGGCAAATTTAGCACTTCCCAGACCACGGGCGGAGCAGAACTGGGTTTGGTCCGCCTCAAGCAACTGCCTTAACCCCCCAAAGTTCGCCAGCAAATCCCGCGCCAAGTCTACCGCCGAGCGCCCCTGCACGCCTACTCGCAGAAAAATCGCTAACAGCTCGGCATCCGAAAGCGCCTGCGCGCCCATATTCAACAGCTTTTCCCGTGGCCGCTCACCTTCGGGCCAATGATTAATCCCCATCCACGCCTCCCTAATGGTTCTTTTAACGCACTGCCATGACCACCAGCCTCACTATACCTCGCATTATGGCGAATCTGCCGAGCATGCCAAAATAATCAGCCAAATGGTATGGTAAGCCCCTTGTTGATCGTCACACTGGACTGCCCACCATGGCCCCACTTTCGCACTCCCCCTTATCGTCGCTAGCGGGTAAGCGCCTGCTGCTGGGCGTTAGCGCTGGCATCGCGGCCTACAAAAGCGCCCTTATCGTGCGGCAGCTAAAACAGGCTGGCTGCGAGGTTCGTGTAGTGATGACCGAGGGAGCCCAGGCGTTTATAACGCCACTCACGCTTCAGGCACTTTCGGGCGAGCCGGTGCGTACCTCGCTACTCGACCCTGAAGCGGAAGCTGGCATGGGGCATATCGAGCTGGCCCGCTGGGCGGATGCCATCGTCATCGCCCCGGCCACCGCCGACTTGATCGCGCGGCTGGTCCATGGCATGGCGGATGACTTACTGACCACTCTATGCCTTGCTTCTGAAGCACCGCGCCTCATCGCCCCTGCGATGAATCAGGCCATGTGGCGCCACCCAGCCACTCAGCGCAATGTGAAACAACTGGCCACCGATGGCTGGCAGCTGATTGGCCCGGCGGCGGGCGATCAGGCCTGCGGCGACGTCGGCCCAGGGCGCATGAGCGAGCCTGATGAAATTCTGGAGGCCGTGAGCCGCCATTTTGCACCGCCCATTACCCCCTCGGCCAGCGCCCCCCATGTCGTGATTACCGCTGGCCCCACGCGGGAGGCACTAGACCCTGTCCGCTACCTGTCGAATCACAGCTCGGGGAAGATGGGCTATGCCCTGGCGGCCGAGGCGGCCGCGCAAGGCGCACGAGTAACGCTGATCAGCGGCCCGGTGAATTTGCCTACTCCCCAAGGAGTCGAGCGGCTCAACGTCGAAACCGCCGTACAAATGCATACAGCAGCGCTTGAGCTAGCGCCCCAGGCGGCGCTGTTTATCGGCTGCGCAGCGGTGGCCGACTACCGCGCCGCCAACGCGGCCGAGCACAAGCTGAAAAAAACCGACGACCAGGACACCCTAACGCTCACGCTGGTGAAAAATCCCGACATCATTGCCGATGTGGCGGCGCTACCGGACGGCCAGCGCCCCTTTGTCGTGGGCTTTGCCGCCGAGACCCAAGACATCGAGCGTTACGCCCAGGATAAGCTCGCCCGCAAAGGGCTCGATATGATCGTCGCTAATGATGTTTCCCAACAGGGGCTGGGATTTGGCAGCGACGACAACGCGGCGCTGCTGCTATGGCGAACATCCGACGGTAGTGACCGACTCGTCGCACCGCCACAGCCTAAAACGCAGCTGGCCGCGCTGATCGTTCGGCACGCCCTCACCCACCTCTCTTTGACCTCTTCTGGAGCCTAACCATGAGCAGCCCCCGACCTCGCCTGCAGTGCAATGTGTTGGATGAGCGCCTGCACGACTATCTCCCCACCTATGCCACGACAGGCTCTGCGGGCATGGACTTACGCGCCCTGCTGGATGAGCCGCTCATCCTTGCCCCCAGCGAATGTCAGCTCGTCCGCACCGGCCTTGCCATCTATATTGAAGATCCGGGTTTAGCGGGAATGATTCTGCCGCGCTCTGGCCTAGGCCATAAACACGGCATCGTGCTGGGTAACCTAGTTGGGCTCATCGACTCCGACTACCAGGGCGAGCTAATGATCTCGGTATGGAATCGCGGCCAGGACAGCTTCACGATTGCGCCCTTCGAGCGGCTCGCCCAGTACGTTCTGGTCCCCGTGGTGCAAGCTGAACTCGATATCGTCGATAGCTTTACCGACTCTACTCGCGGCAGCGGCGGTTTCGGCAGCACCGGCCGTCAGTAACCCCGTTCGCCAGCCCACTCCCTTTCAGCGTTTTTCAAGGATCGATGATGACCGTACCCGCTTCGATATTTCGTGCTTACGATATTCGCGGCATCGTGGATGACACGTTAAGCGAAGCCACCACCGAGCTGATTGGCCGCGCCGTTGGCTCTGAAGCTGCCGTTCGTGGCGAGCAGACGGTGATTGTGGCGCGAGATGGCCGCACCTCTGGGCCGCGCCTGCAAGCAGCGCTCATTCGCGGCCTTCAGGCCGCCGGGCGGGACGTTATCGATATCGGCATGGTGCCCACGCCGGTGCTCTACTTCGCCACCCACACGCTGCCAGAGAGCCGCTCAGGGGTGATGCTCACCGGCAGCCACAACCCGCCGGACTACAACGGCTTTAAAATCGTCCTGGCGGGGGAAACATTATCGGGCGACGCGATTACTGCGCTCTTTGAGCGCATTCAAGCGGGCAATTTCACCCAGGGCCAAGGCAGCGTGAGCAGCCAAGATCTGCGCGCCAGCTACCTGGAACGCATCTTGAGTGATGTGAAGGTAACACGCCCGCTTAGCGCCGTGGTGGATTGCGGCAACGGGGTGGCTGGCGAGCTAGGCCCGCAGCTTATTCAGCGGCTTGGGGTCACCACCACACCACTGTTTGACGAGATCGATGGCCGCTTCCCCAACCATCACCCCGACCCCGGCAAGCCGGAAAACCTGCAGGATCTGATCCACCACGTCCAACAGAGCGGTGCCGACATCGGCCTTGCCTTCGACGGCGACGGTGACCGCCTGGGCGTCGTGACGCCCCGTGGGCGTATGATTTACCCTGACCACCTGTTGATGCACTTTGCCACCGATATGCTGTCGCGCAACCCTGGTGCCAAGGTGGTCTTCGATATCAAGTGCACCGGCAACTTGGCCAAGGTGGTTAGCGAGGCTGGGGGTGAACCCGAGATGTGGCGCACCGGCCACTCACTGATCAAAGCGCGTATGAAAGAGACCGACGCGCTGCTGGGCGGCGAAATGAGCGGACATATCTTCTTTAAAGAGCGCTGGTACGGCTTTGATGACGGCCTCTACTCAGCCGCACGGCTGCTGGAGATTCTTGCCCAATTCCCCGGCGACGCGGACACTTTCTTTGACCAATTCCCCCAAGATGTCAGTACGCCAGAAATTAACGTCAGCGTTGCCGATGAAGAAAAATTTGCCATTATCGAGACACTTGCCAGAGAGGGCGACTTCGGCGAAGGTATCAAAACCACGCTGGATGGCATTCGCGTTGATTACACCGACGGCTGGGGATTATGTCGCGCCTCTAATACGACGCCCGCCCTGGTACTGCGTTTCGAGGGAAAAGATAGCGCAGCGCTCGCTCGAATCCGCGAGCGCTTTGAAAAAGCGCTACATGGCGTCGCGCCTACACTGACCATACCGGCCACCACAACGACATGATCGCGCCCTTAGAACGCGCGACGTGTTAAAAAATGCTGTCATCCAGGCGCGTAAGCGCCTAGCAACGCAACAGACATTAAAAAGAGCAAAGGGACAACGTCATGAGTTCAGCTAGCCGCGACCCCCAGGTCGTTGTGGAGGTGCTGTCAGAAGCGCTTCCCTATATTCAGCAATTTTCCGGTAAAACTGTCGTCGTGAAATATGGCGGCAATGCCATGACCGAAGACACGCTGATCGACTCATTTGCTCGCAACATCGTGCTGATGAAGGAAGTTGGCATTAATCCGGTGGTGGTTCACGGCGGCGGTCCGCAAATTGGCAGCCTGCTGGAGAAGCTCAATATCGAATCCCGCTTCGTGAATGGCATGCGAGTCACTGACTCGCAAACCATGGATGTCGTGGAGATGGTACTGGGCGGCTTGGTGAACAAGAGCATCGTCAACCTGATCAATCAAAGCGGCGGCAAGGCGATTGGCCTGACTGGCAAAGATGGCGCCCAGATTCGCGCCCGGCAGCTGAAGGTGGAGCACCAGAGCCCGGAGATGACCGCGCCGGAAATCATCGATATCGGCCATGTCGGCGAAGTGGAGTCGATCTCCACTGACCTGATCGAGATGCTGGCCGCCCGGGACTTTATTCCGGTCATCGCTCCCATCGGCGTGGATGACAAAGGTAACAGCTACAACATCAATGCCGATCTGGTAGCAGGCAAGCTGGCCGAAGCGCTGAACGCCGAGAAGCTGATGCTGCTGACCAACGTGGCGGGCTTGATGAACAGCGAAGGCAAGGTACTAACAGGGCTCACCACCGCCCAGGTAGACGGCCTGATTGCCGACGGCACCATCTACGGCGGGATGCTACCCAAAATCCGCTGCGCGCTGGATGCCGTGAAAGGCGGTGTGAACAGCGCCCATATTATTGATGGCCGCGTTCCTCATGCGGTGCTACTGGAAATCTTTACCAACGCCGGGGTAGGCACCCTGATCACTGACGCAGGTTAATCGCGACGGAGGGCAAGAGTCATGAGTGACGATCGCAAACCTCGCCGCCGCGAGCAAATTCTGCAGGCGTTAGCCATCATGCTGGAAGAGGACAGCGGCAAGCGGATCACCACGGCCGCACTGGCGCGCCAAGTGGGCGTTTCCGAAGCGGCGCTGTATCGCCACTTCCCCAGCAAGGCGCGCATGTTTGAGGGACTGATCGACTTCATCGAAGAGAGCATTTTCGCACGCATTACCCGCATTCTGGATGACATCCCCGACGCCACGACCCGCTGCGGGACAATTCTCTCGCTCCTGCTCGGATTTGCCGAGAAGAACCCCGGGCTTGCCAGGGTGCTAGGGGGCGATGTGCTCACCGGTGAAACCGCACGGCTGCGCCAGCGGGTACACCAGCTCTTCGAGCGCCTGGAAACCCAACTCAAGCAGGTGCTGCGGGAAGCCGAGCTGCGCGAAGGGTGGCGCACCAGCATCACCGCCTCAGCAGCGGCCAACCTGCTCATCGCCCAGGCCGAAGGGCGTATTTCGCAATACGTCCGCAGCGACTTCAAGCGGCTGCCTACCGAGTATTGGGAGGATCAGTGGACGCTACTCTCGGGCCAGCTATTTAGAAACGCTTCCCAACCCGCATAATGAGGCGCGTGCTCTCAGCACATGCACAAAGCAAATGAAAACGCCCCGCCGTAACGATACCGGCGGGGCGTTTTCCTGCGTGAGGCGTGAGTGTTACGCAGCGATGGCCGCGTCGCCCATTTTTTGGCGCAGCTTCTTCATGGCGTTCTTCTCAAGCTGGCGGATACGCTCGGCACTAACGCCGTATACATCGGCCAAGTCGTGCAGCGTGGCTTTATCATCGGTGAGCCAACGACGCTGCAGAATGTCCCGGGAGCGCTCGTCCAACGCTTTGAGTGCCAGTTGAAGACGGCGCGTGGCGTCTTCCTCGAAGTCGCTGTCTTCGAGCTGTGTCGCCGGGTCAGCGGAAGCGTCATCGAGGAAGTACGCTGGCGCTTGATACGTACTCTCTTCGTCGTCACTGGGCGATGCGTCGTACCCTGCGTCGAATGCCGAGAGGCGACCTTCCATATCGCGCACGACTTCGGGCTTCACATCAAGGTCTTTAGCGATGGCATCGACTTCATCGTTGTTCAGCCATGCCAAACGCTTTTTCGCGCTACGCAGGTTGAAGAACAGCTTGCGCTGAGCTTTGGTGGTAGCGATTTTAACGATGCGCCAGTTACGCAGCACAAACTCGTGAATCTCTGCCTTGATCCAATGCACGGCAAACGATACCAAGCGTACCCCTTGATTGGGATCGAAGCGCTTGACGGCTTTCATCAAACCGACGTTGCCTTCCTGAATCAAGTCCGCTTGCGGCAGACCGTAACCGGAGTAGCTGCGAGCAATATGCACCACGAAACGAAGGTGCGATAGCACCAGTCGACGTGCCGCCTCAAGATCGCCCTCATCGTAAAGGCGGAACGCCAGCTCGCGCTCCTCTTCGACGCTCAGCACCGCGATGCCATTCACCGCTTGAATGTAGCCACCCAGGTCATTGCCTGGTGAAAACTGTCCCACCGGTAGAAGACTAGTGCTCATATGCAGATGGCCTCCCTTAAAACCTATCGTGGTTGACGTGCTGGCGTCGCGTGAATGTGCGCAGCCAAACGTCTTGCGTTAACCTTAAGACCTTAGGCGAACCCAGAGGTTCAAACGATCGACGCACAGTTGGCATCGATCACGCCACGGGGGTAGAAATTCCCGTGACTGCCCGCATGGACAATATCGCGAAGTCTATGTACTGCCTATAACGTGAAGATGACAACGCGACAGACGCATGCTCAGCGCGGGCGTATGCTGGAAAGATGGCGCGTGACGGCAAGCCAAGCGCCCAGCCAGCCAAGTAGTATACTGCAGGATAGCAGAATTGTAGAGCCTGTCACATCTAGCTGCGGCAAGGTGAAGCTGGCACCGTAGCTGGCCGCCAGCGCCGCTACCGGCAGTGAGAGCCAGTGATTACCCAAGGCCAACAGACCCAGCGCCAAAAGCCCGCCGCCAGCGCCATACCAGGCTCCACTGTACAAGAACGGGCGACGTACGAAGGCGTGCGTTGCGCCGATCAGCATGACCACTTCGATTTCACGGCGTCGACTCTCCACCGCCAAGCGAATGGTATTACCGACGACCAGCAGTACACCGAAACCAAACAGCACCCCCAGCGCCAGCGCCACGCGGCGCCCCAACGCCGCCAGATGGCGCAGCCGCTCGACCCAGGCCAAATCGACGCGTACTTCATCGATGCCAGTTACCCCCTCGAGCCGCTCGGCCAGTTCAGCCATCGCAGCGGGCTCTACATCTTGAGGGGAAATGACGATACTCGTGGGGAGCGGATTATCGTCAAGCCCTGCCAGGGTATCGTCGATGCCCAACGACTGCTGGAAATCCGCCATGCCCTGCTCTGGGCTGATCATACGCGTCTGCGCCACGCCGCCGTCAGCACTCACCGCCTCTTCGATCCGAGCCGCCTGCGCTGCATCAATCCCCATATCGAGATAAACGGTGAGCGACGCGCTTTCATCCAGCTCGGCATCCAGCAGCTTGGCGCTGTCCAACGTCAGCCATAGAGCAGCGGGAAGTACCAAGGCAATGGCAATGGCCAGCATGGTCAGCAGGTTTCCCAACGGGTAGCGCACCAGTCGAAAAAGGCTATCCAGCGCCATGGCCCGGTGGTGACGCCCCCAGGCACGCAGGCGACTGCTAAAACGTGTTTGCTGAGCGCGCGCCCCACTGCGAGGGGCTGTTTCCGAGGCAGGTGCGGCGGGCTTGGGTGTTTGGCGCTTACCCCGAGGGGCGGCGCCGCTTTGGCGAGCATTGGCTGAGCGCTTCATGCAGCCCCCTCATCGGCGACTAAACGACCGTCCTGCAGACGCAGAATCCGATGACGCAAGCGCGCAATCAGCGCCAAATCGTGGCTAGCGATCATGACCGTAGTGCCGATGCGGTTGAAGTCCTCGAACAGCCCCATGATATCGGCAGAGAGCTGTGGGTCTAGGTTACCGGTGGGCTCATCGGCAAGCAGCAGCGCGGGCTTATTAACCACGGCGCGGGCGATGCCCACCCGCTGCTGCTCACCGCCGGAAAGCTCGATGGGCAGGGCTTTTTCGCGGTGCAACAGGCCGACTTTATCCAGTGCTGCCCGCACCCGCCTCGCCGCCTCTCGGGGCTCTACACCCTGAATTTCTAGCGGCAGCGAAACGTTATGGAACACGCTGCGATCAAATAGCAGCTGGTGGTCCTGAAATACTACGCCAATCTGGCGACGATAAAACGGCACCTGGCTGGCGTGGAGCTGAGCAATGTCATGCCCGGCTACCACTACTCGCCCACGGCTGGGCTTTTCTAGGCGCATAATCAGCCGCAGTAGCGAGCTTTTTCCCGCCCCAGAGTGGCCAGTCAGAAACACCATTTCGCCTCTCGCCACGCGAAAGTTCAGGTGCGCCAGCGCGTCAAAGCGCCCTCCATAGCGCTTCCCCACATGCTCAAAAGCAATCATGCGCGACCATCATCCCCTTGGCGGTCAAACAGCGCGTTGACGAAGTCGTTAGCGTTGAAGGGGCGCAAGTCGTCCAGGCCCTCACCCACCCCGATAAAGCGAATCGGCGTTTCTAGCTGTTTCGCCAGGGCAAAGATAATCCCGCCTTTGGCGGTGCCATCCAGCTTGGTTAAAGTAATGCCGCTAATCGGCACCGCCTCATTAAAAGTGGTGGCCTGGGAAATTGCGTTCTGCCCCGTGCCTGCATCCAGCACGAGCATGACCTCATGGGGCGCCGTGTCATCGAGCTTCTGCATCACACGGTGCACCTTTTTCAGCTCTTCCATCAGGTGGCTCTTGTTGTGCAGCCGCCCGGCGGTATCGGCGATCAGCACATCTACGCCGCGAGACTTGGCGGCCGCCACTGCGTCGTAAATCACCGAGGCGCTGTCAGCCCCGGTGTGCTGAGCAATCACCGGTACACTGTTGCGTTCGCCCCACACTTTAAGCTGTTCCACCGCCGCCGCACGGAAGGTATCCCCGGCTGCCAGCATGACGCTCTTGCCTTCGCGCTGGAAACGCTGGGTGAGCTTGCCGATGGTGGTGGTTTTACCCACGCCGTTGACCCCCACCACCAGAATAACGAAGGGGCCGTCGCTCTCTTTCTCGAAGCTGAGCGGCGCAGACACGGGTGCCAGCAGCGCGGCCAGCTCCTCCTGTAGGCCGCGATAGAGCGCTTCGGGATTATTCAGCTCTTTGCGGGAAACCCGTGCCTCAAGGCGCTCGATGATTTCGCTCGTCGCTTCGATGCCCACATCGGCCATGAGCAGCTGAGTTTCCAGATCCTCCAGCAGCTCGTCATCGATATGCTTTTTGCCAAGGAACAGGTCGGCCAAGCCGTCAGTAAGATTAGCGCGGGTTTTCCCCAGGCCAGATTTGATGCGCGCAAACCAGCCTTTCTTCTCGCCTTTTTCGGATACCGGCTTCTCTTGAAGCGCAGGCTTCGCGGCTGGCTCTGGCTCTGGCTCTGGCTCTGGCTCTGGCTCTGGCACAGTGTCCATGATTGGCGCGGGGGTGACTTCCTCGTCAACGCCCGTTGGCTGAACGTCCTCTTTGCTCACCGGCTCAGGCGACTGCTCCTGAGCGAGCACCTCAGTGGGTTCGTTTTCGCGCTCCGGCGCGGGCTTGGGCGGCTCTTCTGCCAGCGATTCGGAAGGTGCTGATACATCAGCAGCAGGCTCCTTATCAGGCGCGCCTTCGGGCTCGTCTAGCAGCGCTGGCTGCTCTTGGGCGTCTTGAGGCTCCTGCTGGGAGTCGTGCTTTTTCTTACGTTTGAAAAAACCGAACATAGGTGTCATCCGACTAAATAGGTGAACATTGCGATTATCCTACCACCGCAGACCAAGACTTTGGATAAGTAGCCCGCTACAATCCGCGTTATGAAACGACAACGCTCCTCTCGCTCATCATCTCGCATGTCGACTCCCCGCCGCGGAACTGCCAAACCGCCGGGGAAACTGCGCATTATCGGCGGCGATTTTCGCCGCCGCATGCTGCCTGTGCTCGACCATCCGGGCCTGCGCCCTACGCCGGATCGCGTACGTGAAACGCTGTTTAACTGGCTGGGCCAAGCGCTGCATGGCAAGCAGGTGCTGGACCTATTTGCCGGTACCGGCGCGCTTGGCATCGAGTCGCTCTCTCGGGGGGCTGCGCAGGTCACCTTTGTCGAGCGCGATACACACGTTGCCGCGCTGATTCGCGACAATCTTGCCACCCTCGGTGCAACGCAGGGGCAGGTAGTGACTGCTGATGCCCAGGCGTTTCTTGAAAAGCCTAGCCAACCTGCTGATCTGGTGTTTCTCGACCCGCCGTTCTACCAAGGGTTAGCCGCGTCTTGCTGTGCCGCGCTGGAAGCGGGCGGATGGCTGGCAAGCGATGCGATGATCTACCTGGAAACCGAACAGAGCCTAACGCCAGCGGTACCGGCTAACTGGCATTTACACCGTGAAACTCAGGCAGGTGAGAGTATTGCCAGGCTCTATCAACGCGTGCCCTCGTAAAGCGCTTGCCGCCAACTGACAGCAGCGTTACGCTCGCTCGATTGAGTCACACATTGATGGCCCATTTTATTTCATGACGATAGGCAACCGCCTGTCGTCCGTTACTGGAGGTAGGCATGAGCCTTGAGCTTTTTAATCAGTTAGAACAGAAAATCACCGACACTGTTGAGGCGTTGGAGATGATGAAGCTGGAAAACGAAGAGCTGCGTAACGAAAATGCGCAGTTAAAACAAGAGCGCGAAGAGTGGGAGCGCCGTTTGCAGGGTGTGCTCAGCAAGTTCGACGGTATGGATGACAGCAGCGCGTCTTAAGCCAACGGCCGCGACATTAATAGTGCATCCTCACGCCCGGTCGTGCCCTTTACGGCCGGGTAGTAGCCCTTTCGACAACCATCTTCGCCAAACCCCGCCTGCTGATACAGCGCAATCGCCCGCTGATTTCCAGCACGCACTTCCAACAGCAGCCGCTCAGCTTGCCACTGCTTCGCCACCGCGACCACTTTGTTAAGCAGCCGCTTGCCTATGCCTTGCCCTTGGCAATCGGGTAGTACACCAATCGCCTGTAGCTCAGCGTCAAACGGCAACTTCGCCACCAACGCATAACCCATTAGCACGTCGTCCTGCCAATAGCCCACTACCCAGGCCTGCTCATCAGCCAGCGCTTCATCTAACTGCTGGGGGCTTGCCCCGCTGTGCGCGGCGGCTTCTAAGGTATGTAGCGGCACTCGATGCGCAGCGTTTAACCGGCAGATCACTCGGCACTCCACTGCTGCCCTAAGGCCACCAAACGCGGCCATAGCGCGCGTTTAGCACTGGCCTGCTGAGTGAGCACGGCCAGCGACGGGCCTTGCCACACAGGAAGTGCGAGCGTTTGGCTCTGCCCGTCGGTAAGCGCCATGACTCGAGCAAGGTCAGTAGCCGTCTCCTCTGCGCCCCACCAGAGCACTTGCTCTAACTGCCAGCCTTGTCGGCTCGCGGCCCCAGCAACAAACGCTGCCACACCCTCCTGAGCTTCCTCAAGCGGCTCTTCCGGCGCAAAGGCTGTGGCCATGGGCGGCCATTTGAAGTAGGTCACTGTTGGCAGTTCGCCGCGTAACACACCAGCCGCCCGCAGCATATTGGCAAGCAACTGCTGTTCAACCGGAGACATTTCCCCTTCACATACGCTAAGCCAACGTCCTCCCACACAAGCACAGGAGAGACTAAAGCTCAGCGGCTTGGTGGGTTGCGCAGGCGGCACTCTGGGTTCTGGTACCGGGCTCGCCTCCGGGGTGGGTGCCGAGGCAGGCGAATGGCCTAAGAGCGCCTTGACCGCCGAGGGCGATGCCACTGGGGAAGTGTTGCCTTGCTCGGCAGCGGCAGGCTGGCTACGTGGTCGCGGTGCTGGTGCATCATCCAGCAGCGCATGCAACCGCTCCCGTGGTGGTTTTTTGGTCGGTGTTTCTTCCCACTCGCAGGCTTCCGTCGGGCGGGCGTTGGGCAGCTGGTAGCGGCATGCCCAGGCGGTAATACCCATAGCATCCAGGTAGTGCCGACGAACAACCTCCGGGGTCACTGGCCGCCGCCACGGCAGCTGGGGGAGTTCGGGCGCTCGCTGCCCCGTGCCTGCCACTCTTTGGGGGTGTAGAGGTGCAGCGCCAGGGCGTGCACCGGGCCAGAGAGCTCATCCGCCAACAGGGCATAAATTTGTTGGTGGCGCTTGACCGGCATCATGCCATCGAAGCTATCGCTTACCAGCGTCACTTTGAAGTGAGTTTCAGAGTTGGCCGGCACGTTATGCATATGGCTTTCGTTTTCGACCTGCAGCACGTCAGGGGTTAAGGCCGCCAACTTCTGCTCAATTTGTGTCTGTATCGCCATGGGACTCTCCTTCAGTCAGCAACTGGCTTATTGTACGCCCTTACTTTCCAACAGACGATGCCCGCCGCTCATCCAGCGCCCGCTGGGCGAGCGATACCCGCGACAGGCTCGCCAGCAGTGCCAGCACGGTAGTGCCCGCACCTAGCCAGAGCGTGACCTGAATTGGCGAGCCCAGTGCCAGCGCCGCTCCTACCAGTGCGACACCAAACGACTGCCCCACCGTGCGTGTGGTACTCATCACCCCAGACACGTTGGCACTGCGCTCCGGCGGTAGGCTGCCCATCATTTCGCGGTTATTCGGCGGCTGGAAAAGTCCAAACCCAATACCACACAGCGCCGTGCGCCACAGGCTGCCCGCCACGCCGGTGCTCTCATCCACCAGCGCCAGCGCGACTAGGCCAATAATCAGTAGCATCAGCCCGGTACTAGATAGCAGGCTGGGATTAACTCGATCCGCCAACCGCCCCGCCAACGGCCCCACTAGCATGATCGCCAGGGGCCACGGCGTGAATAGCCAAGCGGTTTCTAGTGGCGAAAAGCCCATCTGTTCTTGATAGAAAAACGATAGCGCTACAAAGGTGAGTCCCTGCCCAATAAACGCTAATCCCGAGGCGGAAACCGCCAGCGTGAAGCGCTTTTCAGCAAACACGCTCAGCGGCAGCAGTGGATAAGGAGCGCGCTGCTGGCGCCGGATAAATAGAGTACACGCGGCTACTGCCAACATGGCCCAACCGCCGCTTTGCCAGATAGGCGCAGCGTGACCAACGGCGTCCATAGCGACAAAGAAGCTCGCCAGCATCAGCATCGAGTAAAGCGCCCCCAGCGTATCGAAGCCACCTTGCCGCGGGGTCTCTTTCGGCAGCGCTCGGCGGGCCAGCCAGAGCGAGCAGAGCCCTAGCGGCACGTTGAGCGCGAACAGCCATGGCCAGTCCGCGAACGAGAGAATGACGCCACTGAGGGTAGGGCCTGCGGCATAACCACCCGCTACCACTAGAGCACTTAGACCGAGCGCGCTGCCTAACAAGCGGGATGGAAAAATAGCCCGATAGAGGGACGGCCCAATAGAAAGGGTCGCAGCTGCCCCAAGGCCTTGGAAGGCGCGAAACACTAGCAATGTTTCTAAATTACGCGACAGTGCCGCCCCTAGTGCTGCTACCACAAACGTCCCAAGGCCAAACAAGTAGAGCCGCCTGCGAGTAATGAGCTCGCTGATGCCCGCAAATACCAGTAAGAACGCAGCACACACGACCTGGAACAGGTTAGTAATCCATACTGCCCTGGAGGCCGGCACATTCAGATCGGCAGCAATGGTGGGCAGGGCCAGGTTGATCATGGTGGTATCGACCACCGCCATCAACGTACCGGTGACCAGCGCCAGCACGGCGAGCAGGCGCTCAGGCCCCGGCAGCCCATCATCGCCAGGGCGAGTTTCAAGCAGTCGCATGGTAATGAATTCCTAAACAGACCCCTTACAAACGGCGAAACCGGCCGAAGCCGGTTTCACTGTGCGCTTACGCTAAAATAGTAGCACGCTAATCTTGTTCGTTGTCGAGCAGCAGCGCGTCGTCAACATCCGAGATTTCCAGGGCGGTTTCGTCGTCCAGGTCAATGGCTAAGTAGCTGTGCTCAACGCGCAGGAATTCCTGAAACAGCGACCAATCTAATTTTTCTGGCCACTGGCGCTCATCCTCTTCCCAGGCGCGTAGCTCGGTCTCCAGGATTTCTACGTGACGCTCGCGGACAAACGTCTCTAACGCCTCAGGGGTATCCATCTCGGGGATCAGGTATACCGTACTTTCACGTTCGACGTCGTCCAGGGTCAGGTCGTCGTCTCCCATGGTGGGTTCGAGCGCATTGATCCAGTCCACGAAGGTCTGGGTCGGCCTGACGCTCAGGGCAGAGCGATTTAGCAGTTTCATGGGATTCTCCTCGCCGTCGAAACGTTGACCATTATGGGCGCTAAATCGCGCCCTTACCAACTTTTCGTCCGCTAGCGCCTGGTTGAGCGTTAATCCACCTCGGGGCGCATGGCCGGGAATAGCAGTACATCACGAATGGAGGGGCTGTCGGTAAACAGCATTACCAAACGGTCAATGCCGATGCCCTCGCCCGCCGTGGGCGGCAGGCCGTACTCCAGCGCGCGCACGTAGTCGGCGTCATAGTACATGGCTTCCAGATCACCGGCGTCTTTCTCGGCGGCCTGTTCACGGAAACGCTCTGCCTGATCTTCGGCGTCGTTCAGCTCCGAGAAGCCGTTGGCGATCTCGCGACCACCGACGAAGAACTCAAAGCGGTCGGTCACGAAGGGGTTGGCATCGTTACGACGCGCCAGCGGGCTAACTTCTGCCGGATATTCAGTGATGAACGTGGGCTGGTCCAGTTTGTGTTCCGCCACTTCTTCAAAGATCTCGGTTTGAACTTTACCCAGGCCCCAGCTCTCTTTGACCTTGATGCCCAGTTTTTCCGCCGCAACGCGAGCAGCATCTAGGGTATCTAGGTCGGCATCGGTGATGCCGTCGCCGTGATCCAGAATCGCTTGGCGCAGGGTGAGACGCTTGAAGGGCTGACCAAAATCGTAGCTGGCCCCCTGGTAAGTAATCGTGGTGGTGCCCAGCACTTCCTGAGCTGCCGTGCGCAGCATGGCTTCGGTCATGTCCAGCAGGTCGCGGTAATCCGCGTAGGCCCAGTAGAACTCCACCATGGTGAACTCAGGGTTGTGCCGCGTGGACAAGCCTTCGTTACGGAAGTTGCGGTTGATCTCGAACACTTTCTCGAAACCACCCACCACCAGGCGCTTCAGGTAAAGCTCCGGCGCAATACGCAGGTACATATCGATATCCAGCGCATTGTGGTGAGTAATAAACGGGCGCGCCGCCGCGCCGCCGGGGATCGGCTGCAGCATCGGCGTTTCCACTTCCATGAAGCCACGGGCTTCGAAGAAACGGCGCATGGAGCTGATCACCGCCGCACGGGTTTCGAACACCTTACGCGACTGCGGGTTCATGATCAGATCCACGTAACGCTGACGATAGCGAGCTTCTTGATCGGTCAGGCCGTGGAACTTATCCGGCAGCGGGCGCAAGCTCTTGGTCAGCAGCTGCGCCTCGACCATCATCACGTACAAGTCGCCTTTACCCGACTTATGCACCGGCCCACGGGCGGCGACGATATCGCCGATATCCCAGCCTTTGATGTCTTCCAGAACGTCTTCCGGCAGCCCCTTTTTATCCACGTAGAGCTGGATCTGGCCCGCCACGTCCTGAATCACGATAAAAGGACCGCGTTTGCGCATCACGCGACCGGCCACCGACGCTTGGTGGTCCAGCGCTTCCAGCTCGGCTTTGTCTTTATCACCCAGCAGGTTGTGCAGCTCGACGGTGAGGCTGTCGCGGCGGAAATCGTTCGGGAAAGCGCTCTTGCCCTGCTCGGCCGCTCGCTCACGGCGGGCCGCCAGCTTGGCACGGCGCTCGGCGATCAGGTGATTTTCGTTATCGAGAGAAGACGCGTCTTGGTTAGCCATCGGGCACCCTATTTCTGTTCAAACGCTAAAAAGATTACAAACCCTGCTTCAGGCTGGCGACGATAAACTGATCTAAATCCCCGTCGAGCACCTTGTCGCAGTTGCTGGACTGAACGCCGGTACGCAGGTCTTTAATGCGCTGATCATCCAGTACGTAAGAGCGAATTTGGCTGCCCCAACCGATATCGGCTTTGGAGTCTTCCGCTTCCTGCTTGGCCGCATTGCGCTTTTGCATCTCGTGTTCCCACAGCTTCGCCTTCAACTGCTTCATGGCGAAATCGCGGTTAGCGTGCTGGCTACGCTGGCTCTGGCACGCCACCACAATTCCGGTGGGTTCGTGGGTAATCCGTACCGCGGAGTCGGTGGTGTTGACGTGCTGACCACCCGCACCGCTGGAACGATAGGTATCGACACGCAGATCCGATGGATTGATCTCGACCTCGAAGCTGTCGTCGATTTCTGGCGACACAAAGACGGAGGCAAACGAGGTGTGGCGACGGCCACCGGAGTCGAACGGGCTTTTGCGCACTAAGCGGTGAACGCCGGTTTCCGTGCGTAGCCAGCCAAAGGCGTGGTCGCCCTGGATATGCAGCGACGCCGATTTGATGCCCGCCACTTCGCCTGGGGAAATTTCGATGATCTCGGTTTTGAAGCCGTGGCTCTCTGCCCAGCGCAGGTACATACGCAGCAAAATATTGGCCCAGTCCTGGGCTTCGGTGCCACCGGACCCCGATTGAATATCCAGGTAGGCGTTGTTCTCGTCCATTTCTCCCGAGAACATACGGCGAAACTCAAGCTTTTCCAGAGCGCCCTGCAGGCCACCCAGCTCTTTACGCACTTCCTCAACGGTGGCTTCATCCTCTTCCATTTCGGCGAGTTCTAACAGGTCGCGGCTATCCGCGAGGCCCTGGTCTAGCTCGTCGATGGTCGCCACAATCGCTTCAAGGGAGGCGCGCTCTTTACCCAGCTTCTGGGCGTAGTCTGGGTCGTTCCAAACATTGGGATCTTCAAGTTCGCGGGACACTTCTTCTAGCCGATCTTTACGCTCGGCATAGTCAAAGATACCCCCTAAGAACGTCTGTCCGCTCAGACAGGTCCTTGATCTGGTTATGAATCGGGTTGGTTTCCAACATGGATCACTCTAGCCTTGGTCAGTAAATAGCGGGGTCTCACGCGCGTTAAAACGCAGCTTAAAAGAGACAGGCGCCGCTGGGGCAGCTCATGGTTTGGTGCTAAACACCTCCCCGAGCTATCCCAGCGGCGAAATTCTGGCAAGCATTGTAACGAAACCCAGCGCCCACCGCACCCACCCTAGGCGGCGTTCGCCACGTAAAAAACCCGGCCGAGGCCGGGTCAGTAGGTCACGAAAATCGAACAGTAAGCGCGAACCGCGGATCAGAACCGATAGGTCAGCTGGGCACCGAAACCATGGGCTTCGTTTTTGTAGTCACCAGAGTAGTTAGAGGTAACACTAGGTATGCCCTGTTGCTCTACAAGCGGATCTGTTTTGGACTGATCAACAGATGTGCCACGCTCTGTCAGATAAGAGTACGCAAAGTCTAATGTAAGATCAGGTGTTGGGCTCCAGCCTGCGCCAATTGAGAAGATACGGCGGTCGTCTGAAGGAATACGCACGCTACGGGTGGCATCCTGGGTTGGCGTGAAGTCCAGCGTTACACCAGCACGCAGTGCCAGTGCAGGCGTTAGCTGATACTCACCACCCGTTGAAAAGGCCCAAGCGTTTGAGTAGTTCTGCTGCTCGTTAGTAATCACATCACGCTCTACGCCACTCACGAGAATCTGATCAAACCGGCTCCAGCGCGCCCAGGAAGCACCGAACATAAGCTTAAGGTCGTCACTCATTTGCTGGGTGAGCGAGAAGTTGACCGTTTCAGGTGTGGTTA
This sequence comes from Halomonas sp. Ps84H-12, assembly GCF_024124725.1. NCBI lineage: Bacteria > Pseudomonadati > Pseudomonadota > Gammaproteobacteria > Oceanospirillales > Halomonadaceae > Halomonas > Halomonas sp. Ps84H-12. The sequence continues at coordinate 82,154 of NZ_JAMXSJ010000008.1, forward strand.
GATCTAAAGAGGCATCATCTGTAATGGTGCCTATACCTAACTCATCAAGTACAGGAGAGCTTGCGGTAAAGTCACCTTCGAGCGTGTAGTCAACCTTTGAACGGTAAGTTAAACCAAAGGTTGTTTCCGGCACAGGCTGATAAATCACCCCCAGGTTATAGCCCCAGGCTTCATCATCACCCTCCACCCGCGAATCCACTTCGGTCAGGCCAAGCGGCGTTACTGTCGGCACTTGGCGGTGCAGTTCGCCATTCACACGGTTATAAGTAATACCAACGCCCACGCCCCACTGCTCATTAAAACGGTAGGAAACAGTAGGTTGAGCACTAATGACTCGCACCTCGGTGTAGTTGCCTTGGTTACGCCCCATAAAGCCATCTTCATAGTCGGTTTTCGAACCAAAAGGAGCGTAAACACCAAAACCAAACGCCAGCTGTTCATTAACAGGATGTGCATAAAAAGCGAACGGAATTAGCGTTCCTGGCACCATATCACCATCGTTGGTACCTGAGACAGGAAGTGTATCTGTCATACCCCCGGTTGCTTGCGCAATAGCAGGGCTACTTTGCGATGCCTGTGCATTAGAGATAGAGCTATTTACATTTAGGTACGTCCCGCCTGCCGTAATTTGGGCACGGTCAAGGAACGACATACCTGCCGGGTTACCGAATACAATCGTAGCATCGTGTACGTTTGAGCTACGTCCCGCATGGCCATACCCCTGCCCACTGACGCTCTGCTCGTTAATCTGATATCCGCCTGCGTTAGCTTGGCTTGCAAAGGTAACTGCTGCAACCGCGGCCGCTAGGGTTACTTTCTTGAAGTTATTATGCATTGTGGGCCTCTCTTCCTATGATCCGGCGGACTCAGCCATCCACCTGCGTCGTTATTACACCTCAGTTTTCGCCCAATGACGGGTTCGGTTCAAGTGCAAACGAGCGTTTTATTTTGTTTTTTGCTTATACATTAGTCGCACGACCGTTTTAAATCAGTGTTTTAGTTATTTTGACTGATGCTGACGCGCACGCTTGACCTATGGGTTACCCATAGGTTTTACACTATTTTAAATAACATTAGATGGCGACCTGGGAGAAAAACAGTGCTGAACGACTTAAAAGTGGGCGAACTTGCCAAACGTGGCAACGTGACCGCTGAGACCGTTCGCCATTACACGCGCGAAGGACTGCTCTCGCCCACACGCCACCCTGATAATGGCTACCAACTTTTTTCAGCTACCGACCTTGAGCGGCTGCACTTTATTCAGCGGGCGCGAAAGCTGGGCTTTAGCGTGGCGGAGATCCGCGACATCCTGGCCCATGCCGACCAAGGCGACTCCCCCTGCCCGCTGGTACGCGACCTGCTTGCCCACCGGCTGCCGCAAATACGCGCACGGATTGCCGAACTGGAAGCGCTCGCCCAGCGAATGGAGCAGGCGCTGGAGAGCTGGCAAGACATGCCCGATGGCACCCCCGACGGCCATAGCCTGTGCCGCTTAATCGAAAGTTTTCCTGAGGAGGCCCCATGCAGCACGACACCGAGCAAACCGTGATGCTGATACGCACCGTGCCGGGTATGAACTGCCAGGGCTGCGTTAAGCGCATGCGTGAGGCGATTCAAGCCCAGGACCCGGCCGCCCAAGTGGAAGGGTTTCCTGCAGAAAAGCGTCTGGAAGTGACCAGCTCCCTCGACGATCAAGCGCTGGATAGTGCGCTCAACGAAGCGGGCTACCCACCCAGTGACGACGCGAGTGACGCACCACACCCCGACGCACCTGAACCCGCTGAATCGCAGAGCGCTCCCGTGGATGCGCCCCAACTGCGCCTGCTGATTAGCGGTATGACCTGTGCGGGCTGCGTGAAAAGCGTTGAGAAGGCGCTGGCCAACACGCCTGGAGTGAACAGCGCCTCGGTGAATTTCGGCACGCACACTGCCCAAGTTACAGGCAGTGCAACGCCTGATGCGCTAATGGCCTCCGTTGCTGAGGCGGGCTATCGCGCCGAACCGATTGTGGATATGCGTGAAGCCGAGCGCACTCGCGAGGCTCAAGAAGCCGTTACCTACCGCCAGCGCCTCAAGGGCAGCATTCTATCGCTTGCCCTTGCGATCCCACTGATGCTGAGCATGTTCTTTTACCATCCACACCCCATGGGCGCCGGCCGCTTGTATTGGCTGGTGATTGGCCTGCTGACGCTGGCTATTTTGGCCTTTCCTGGGCGGCACTTTTTCACCAACGCTTGGAAACAACTCAAGCACCACCAAGCCAACATGGACACCCTGGTGGCGATGGGCACCGGCACCGCCTGGCTCTACTCCATGATGGTAGTGCTCTTCGCCCCCTGGTTGCCGGAGGTGGCTCAGGGCATCTATTTTGAAGCGTCGGCCATGGTGGTCGGGCTTATTCTGCTGGGCAACGCCATGGAGCTACGCGCCCGAGGCCGCACCAGCAGCGCCCTTAAACGGCTGCTCGACCTGCAGGAGAAAACCGCCCGGGTGATACGCGACGGCGTTGAACAAGAAATCGCGGTGGACGATGTAGCGCTGGATGACCATATTCGCGTGCGCCCCGGTGAGCGGCTGCCGGTGGATGGCGTAGTGCTCGACGGCCAGAGCTATATCGATGAATCCATGCTTACCGGCGAACCGGTGCCCGTGCATAAAACAGCGGACGATGACGTAAGCGCGGGCACGGTGAACGGTAACGGTAGCTTGGTGTACCGCGCCACGCGCATCGGCCGCGATACCCGTTTGGGGCGCATTACCGAGCAGGTGGCCAGCGCACAAAACTCCCGCCCACCGATTGGCGAGCTGGCCGATACGATCTCAGGCATATTTGTACCCGCCGTGATGATTATTGCGGTGCTAACGGCCCTTGCCTGGTACAACCTCGGACCCGCTCCGGTGGCTATTCATATGCTGGTTACTGCTACTACCGTGCTAATTATCGCCTGCCCCTGCGCGCTGGGCTTGGCCACCCCGATCTCTACCATGATTGGCGTGGGCAAAGCCGCCGAGCATGGCGTGCTGGTGCGCAGCGGCGAAGCGCTGCAAACCGCTAGCCGTCTGACCACCCTGGTGGTGGACAAGACCGGCACGCTGACCGAAGGAAAGCCGCGTGTCACTGAGGCAACGGTGCTGCATAACGATAGCACCCAAGTACTGGCCTGGGTGGCCGCCCTAGAGAGCCGCTCGGAGCACCCCCTTGCCAAAGCGCTGACGGCCTACGCCGAAGAGCAAGGCGCCCGACCCGATGCGCTGGCTAGCTTTGATAGCGTGACCGGCGGCGGTGTTAAAGGCACCAGCCAAGCTAATGACACGCTGCTGCTAGGCAATGCGCGCTTATTGGAAGCGTCTGGCGTCGACCTTTCCCCAGCAGACGAGAGCATTCGCCAGCTGGAAGCCAAGGCGCGCTCGCTGGTCTATTTGGCCGTCAACGGCAAGCTGGCCGCCCTCTTCGGCGTTAGCGACCCGCTGCGCAAAGATGCCGCTGCCGCCGTGAAGCGCTTGCAGGATGATGGGTTAACCGTGGTGATGTTGACGGGCGATAACGAGCATACCGCTGCTGCGGTGGCCCGCGAGGTCGGCATTAGCGAGTTCAAGGCAGGTATGACGCCTGACGACAAGCACGCAGAAATTGAGCGCCGCCAAGCGGCAGGCGAAGTGGTCGGCATGGTGGGCGACGGTATTAACGACGCCCCCGCGCTGGCCCGGGCCAACGTGGGTTTTGCCATTGGCCAGGGTACCGATATCGCCATGGAGAGCGCCGGTATTACGCTGATGCGCGGCTCACTACACGGCGTGGCCACGGCGATTGAACTGAGCCGTGCCACGCTCTCTAACATCAAGCAGAACCTGATCGGCGCGTTTGGCTATAACGTGCTGTGCATCCCGATTGCCGCTGGCGTGCTCTACCCCATGACCGGCATGCTGCTGTCACCCATTATTGCGGGCGCGGCCATGTCGCTCTCCTCCATCACCGTGGTCAGCAACGCCAACCGCCTACGGTTATGGAAGCCCACCCAGCAGGAGGCCGTATGAGTTTACTGATCAACCTTGCGGGTATTGCCATCATTGGCTTGATCGTCTGGTGGTTTTGGCTTAACTAGCTGATTTTACGTCATCACGGCTAGCTCACCCCGATATAACGCCCTGGCTTGTGGTTCAGGGCGATGATCAAGTTGAGCATCAGCGCTCCCAGCACCGAGTAGCCTACACGGTCTAGCGGTAGCTGGGTGAGCGCCACCAGCAGGATCACGCCATCGATGCCGAGCTGCACATAGCCTGCCCGCAGGCCATGTTTATCCTGCAGGTAGAGGGCAAGAATGTTGATACCGCCGAGGCTGGTGCGGTGGCGAAACAGCATCAGCATGCCAATCCCCATCAATGCGCCGCCCATCAGTGCCGCGTAGAGCGACGGCACGTTGGCAAATTCGACCCACCCCTGAGTAAGCTCGGAGAACAGCGAGACCAAGCCAATGGCGACAAAGGTGCGCAGCGTAAAGCTCCACCCCATGCGTTTGATCGCCAGATAGTAAAACGGCAGGTTGATGGCAAAAAACCACACGCCAAATCCCCACCCGGTCAGGTAATTGAGCAGTAGCGCCATCCCTGCGGTACTGCCGGTGAGCAGCACCGCGTGGGTATAGAACGTCACCCCCAGCGCCACAAACAGCGTACCCAACAGCATCGCCATGATGTCTTCATAGGGCTTGTGGGGGTCTTTAGGCAGCTCTTCCATGCGCATGAGTGCGTCCTTTTTAGGATTATTAGAGCGGCCGCTTAAGCGGCCAAGGACGCGAGGATAGCGGAGAGCGTTAAACGGGGCTAGCGTGCTCCACCATCAGCTGCAGCGACTCGCGTCCCCGCCAGCGGTTACGATTGAGCTTGTACGCGCAGTGCAGCGTGTCGCCCACGCTAAACGAGGGCAACTCCCCCGGCGTAAGCGCGCGAAACCAGATCGCTTTGCGGGTCACCGCTCCCATGGAGAGTTCCATCATTAGGTGTGAACCCTCCGCCCCAACGGGGCGTAACGCCTCGACGATAAAGCGCCCTTCGAACAGCGGCGGATCGAACTCCCGCCCGTAGGGGCCCAAGGTCTCGATCTCTTCCAGCGTGGCCAACGAGAGCTGGGCAGTCGAGAGCTCGCCATCGGTCCACAGACGCGGGTAGAGCGGTGTATCGCCTAACTGCTCGCTCACCGCCTGCAAAAACGCCGTTTTGAAGGTATCGAGCTGCTCCCGCGGCACGCCGACGCCTGCGGCACCACTGTGCCCACCGAAGCGCGGCAGCGCCTCAGGAGCAAGCTCGAAGGTGCGCTGCAGGGCATCCCTTAGGTGCAGCCCCTCGATGGAGCGCCCGGAGCCGGTGAGCATATTGGGCGCGGCTGCCCGCGTCAGCACCACGGCTGGACGCCCGTAGGCCTGCACCAGCCGCGAGGCGACGATGCCCTGCACGCCGGGGTGGCCATCTTCCAGCAGCACCACGACGGCAGGCTCGTTGGCTTCCAAAGCAGGTGCGGCGAGCGCCCACGCCTCCTCGGCCATGTCCGCCTCAATCGCCTTGCGGGACTGGTTATCCTGGTCCAGCACCTCAAGCTGCCGGTTCGCGACGCCGTCGCTCTCGGCCAGCATGAAGTGCAGCGCCGCGTAGGGGTCGTCCAATCGCGAGCGAGCGTTGATTCTCGGCCCCATCTGAAACGCCAGTGTTTCGGCATTGAAGGGCACGCTGTCGGCCCCTAAGCGCGCGGCCATGGCTCGCCAGCAGGCGGCGTCCATGCGGTTGATTAGCGTCAGGCCATGGCTGACCACCGCCCGATTGGCGGGGCTTCCGCCTAGCGAGACGCAGTCCGCCACGGTGCCTAACGCCACGTAGGAGAGCCACGGTGAGAGCTTCGGCGTGGCCTCCGGCAATACGCCCCACTCCACCAGTACGCCGCGGGCGAGCGACATCAGCAGCCACGCCACCATGCAACCTGCAATGGTTTTATCCGGATAGTCGCAGTCGCTGCGAGTCGGGTTCACGCAGGCATACGCCGAGGGCGGCGGGCCTTCCAGGGGCAGCGCATGGTGGTCGCTGACCACCACATCGATACCGGCTGCTTTCAGCCGCGCAATGCGCGGCTCGTCAGAACTGCCGCAGTCGGCGGTAATCACCAGCGTGGGCAGCGGTTTTAAGCTCAGCGCTCGCTCCACCAGCGGCAGGCTGATGCCGTAGCCGTCGTGAATACGATGGCCAATCAAGCTGTGCAGCTTGTGCTCGGGCACACCAAATAGCTCGACCAGCGTACGCCGAATGACCACGTGGGAGGTGATGCCGTCCACATCATAGTCGGTCAAAATACCGATAGACTCGCCCTCGGCGACCGCTTGAGCAATGCGCTCCGCCGCACGACGGCCATCGGCGAGTTTTTCAGGATGCACGAGATAGCGCAGGCTCGGTGACACCAGCGGCGCAAGCTCCCCGGTATAGCCGGGCAGCCGCGAGGCCAACAGCCGCGCCTGCAGCTCGCTCAGTCCTTCTGACTGGGCACGTAAATAGACAGCCTCGTCCAGGGGACGAGGCTCTAGGCGGGGCTGGTTACTCTGCTGAGAAAGGGGTGACACCTGGGTCATATCACCTCAACGGCGGTTGTCAGCAACGAACTGCTGGACCGCGCTCAATTCTGCGGGCAACACCGTGTAGCGCTCTTCGCGCTCCAGCAGGTCGTCCATGTGGGTCGGCAGCGGTACGCCCTGGAAGCCCGCTTTCACCACTGCCTCGGCGAACTTCGCCGGGTGGGCGGTGGCCAGGGTGATCATCGGCGTGGAGGTATCCACACGCGCCCGCTCGGCCGCTCGGTAGCCGGTAGCCGTATGCGGATCAAGAATTTCCCCGGTGCGATGATGCGCTTCTCGAATCACTTCTAGAATCGTCTCGTCATCGACGCTGTAGCTGGCGAACTTCTCGCGCAGCTTGGCCAGCGGCGCATCGGCAAGCGCGGTGGGCGCTTGCTGGAAGCGCTCCAGCAGTGCGGCCACGGCGGCCCCGTCGCGGTCGTACGCATCGAACAGCAGGCGCTCGAAATTGGACGACACAACGATATCCATAGAGGGGGCCAGCGTGGCAGCCAGCTCCTTTTTGGAGAAGTCGTTGGCCGCCAGGGTACGATGCAGAATGTCGTTGGCATTGGTGGCAATGATGAACTGCTTCACCGGCAGCCCCATCTTGTAAGCCATATAGCCCGCAAAGACGTTGCCGAAGTTGGCCGAGGGCACGCAGAAGCTCACTTCCCGCTGGGGCGCACCCAAGGCCACGCCTGCGGCCACGTAGTAGACGATCTGGGCCATGATGCGCGCCCAGTTGATCGAATTCACTGCCACAAGCCGCGTGCCGTTCAAGAAGCCTTGATTGGCAAAGCTGGCCTTGACCATCGCCTGGGCATCATCGAAGTTGCCCTCAATGGCGATGTTGAAGACGTTATTCGCCAGCACCGAGGTCATCTGGCGACGCTGCACTTCGGAGACGCGGTTGTGGGGGTGCAGAATGAAAATATCGAGGTTGTCGCAGTGGCGGCAGCCTTCGATGGCCGCCGAGCCGGTGTCGCCAGAGGTGGCGCCCATGATCACCGCGCGTTCACCACGCTTTTTCAGGAAGTGATCCAGCAGTCGCCCCAACAGTTGCAGCGCCACGTCTTTAAACGCCAGCGTCGGGCCGTGGAACTGCTCTAACAGGAAGTGGCTGGCATCCAGCTGCTTTAACGGCACCACTGCGTCGTGGTTGAACGTGGCGTACGCCTCGGTCACCAAACGGCGGAAGGTCTCGTCGTCGATCTCACCATTGACGAACGGTTTCATCACCCGAAAGGCGATCTCGGCGTAGGAGAGCCCGGCCATGTCGGCCAGCTCTTCTTTGGAGAACTCAGGCAGCGTTTCCGGGACGTAGAGGCCGCCGTCGCTGGCCATACCGGTAAGCACCACCTCTTCGAAAGAGAGCGCGGGGGCTTGCCCACGCGTGCTGATATAGCGCATCGGTTACTCTCCTTCGTCCAGGCTTTCTACGCGAATACGCGTGACGGGGCCTGCAATATCCGCCATGGCTTCGATCTCGCGGATCGCTTCGTTCATCTGCTTCTCTTTGGTGCGATGCGTCAGCAGAATGATCGGTACCAGCTCGCCTTCGGTGGCCTCTTTCTGAATCAGCGCTTCAATGGAGATGCCCTGCTCGGCCAGAATGGTCGCTACACGGGCCAGCACACCGGGGCGGTCTACCGCCAGCAGGCGCAGGTAGTAAGCCGTGGTGATCTCTTCCATCGGCATAATCGGCAGCTGGCTCACGTCTTCGTCGATGCCGCTAAACGCCAGGTAAGGCACGCGGTAGTGGTGGTCGGTGGCGATGTCGCGGGCCACGTCCAGCAGATCCGCCACCACGGCAGACGCCGTTGGCTCAGCACCCGCACCCGCGCCGTAATACAGCGTGGGGCCAACCGCGTCGCCCATGACCGCAATGGCGTTTTTCACACCATGCACATTGGCCAGCAGGCGCTCTTTGGGAATCAACGTGGGGTGAACACGCAGCTCAAGGCCTTGATCGGTACGCTTGGAGATCCCCAGATGCTTGATGACGTAACCGAGGTTGTCGGCCTGCTCCACGTCTTCGGCAGTAATGCGGGAGATCCCTTCGGTGAAAGCTTTTTCAAACTGCAACGGCACGCCGTAGGCAATCGAGGCCAGGATGGTCAGCTTGTGGGCGGCATCGATGCCCTCCACATCGAACGTCGGGTCGGCTTCGGCATAGCCAAGCGCCTGGGCCTCGGCCAATACGTCTTCAAAGGCACGGCCTTCGTCGCGCATGTGAGTCAGAATGAAGTTACCGGTGCCGTTGATAATGCCCGCGACCCACTCGATACGGTTAGCACCCAGGCCTTCACGCAGCGATTTGATGACGGGAATCCCCCCCGCGACGGCGGCTTCAAAGGCAACGATCACGCCCTTTTCATGGGCCGCACGGAAAATCTCGTTACCGTGAACGGCGATCAGCGCCTTGTTGGCGGTGACCACGTGCTTGCCGTTGGCAATCGCGGTGAGCACCAGCTCGCGGGCAATATCGTATCCGCCAATCAGCTCGACCAGCACATCTACGTTGGGGTTGTTCGCCACCTCGAAGACATCGGATGTCGCGTTAATGCCGGTAATATCGCAGTCGGGATGAATACTGCGGTGGGCAACCTGCTCAATCACAATCGGGCGGCCTGCGCGGCGGCTAATATCATCCGCGTTGCGCGTTAATACGTTGAAGGTGCCGCCACCCACAGTGCCTAACCCACAAATGCCTACTCTTACCGGTTTCAAAATACTTCCCCTTTCGTGTTGGGCACCCGCGGGTGCCGCTTCTTAAATCAGTGTCTCAGCGTGTCCGTTCGTCACTTATGTGACGTTATTCATCTTCCAAGCCTAACATGGCAACGAGCCGCTCGGGGGGTACAAATCCAGGCACCATTTGCCCATCGGGCAGGATAATAGCTGGCGTGCCTTGCACCCCTAGCGCTTGCCCCAAGGCGTACTGATCTGCCACCGGGTTATCGCAGCTGGCTTCTGCGGCAATCGTCTGGCCCTCTTTAGCCTGATTCATCGCTTCACTGCGGTTATCAGAGCACCAGACTTGCTGGAGGGTGTTAGCGGCGCCACTGCCCATACCAGCTCGTGGAAAAGCGAGATAGTGTACCGCAATCCCACGTTCGTTGAGCTCGGGCACGGTCTCATGGAGGCGCTCGCAATAGGGGCAGGTGGGGTCGGTAAACACCACCACCGTGGCCTTGGGCTCCTCGACGCCCCTAAACACGACGCGCTCGCTCTCGGGAATCGCTGCCAGCGCCGCTGCTCGCTCTTGGTTGCGGGACTGCTCGGTCAGATTCACTAGTCCATTATCCGCATTTTGGTAGAGGTCCCCTACCAAAAAGTGGCTACCGTCGGCATTGGAGTAAAACGACTCACCGCTCTCCAGACGAACATGATAGATCCCTTCCATCGGCGTGGCGCTCACCTGCTCTACCGGCATCGGCTGGCCGTTCACCTGTAAATTTTCAGCCAAGCGCTCGGCAACATCATCGGCGTAGGCAAAAGCAGGCAGTAAACTGCCCGCCAGCACCAGCCAGGGGGCACAGGATTTCGCAGCTGAGGGCATACGTTGGCGCATTCTTTGATTAACCTCGTGGATGGTGGTCAGCATGCAGTTGCTCCAGGCGCGCCTGGGCAACGTGAGTATAAATTTGTGTGGTGGATAGGTCGCTATGACCTAGCAGCAGCTGTACGACCCGCAAATTCGCCCCATGATTCAATAAATGGGTCGCAAAGGCGTGGCGCAACGTGTGAGGCGACAGCGGCCGCGATATTCCTGCCGTGATGGCGTGGGCTTTAATACGGTGCCAAAATGTCTGCCGCGTCATTGAGTTATCGCCTCGCCCGGGGAACAGCGCTGGGCGCGTTGGGTCCTGCATCAACGCTGGCCGCGCCGTTTTTAAGTACTGCGCTAGCCACTCGGCGGCCTCCTCCCCCATGGGCACTAGGCGGTCTTTATCCCCTTTGCCGCGCACGCGCACCACCCCCTGGCGCAAGTTGACTGCATCGCCGGTCAGGCCAACAAGCTCAGACACCCGCAGCCCACAGGCGTAGAGCAGCTCCAGCATGGTGCGATCACGCACACCCAGCGGCGTGCCCACATCCGGGGCCAGCAGCAGGCGCTCGACCTCGTCTTCTTCCAACGTATCGGGCAGGCTGGGGCGCACTTTGGGGAGCGACACGTTGGCCAGCGGGTCGCTGTCGATATGACCATACAGTCGTGCCCAGCGATAAAAACTGCGCAGTGACGAAAGCATTCTGGCGTTGCTGCGCAGTTGGTAGCCTTGCTCGCGACGCTGCTCCATCCAAGTGCTAAAACGCGTTGGCGAGGCTGTGAGCAGCGTTTCATCATCGCGTTCAAGCTGCTGCTGCCAAGCGGCTAAATCGCGCCGATAGGCCGCTAGCGTATGGTCGCTGGCTCCCTGCTCTAACCACAGAGCATCCAGATAAGCATCAATCACGCTCATAGGCTAACGGTCTCCCTGCAAGGCGACAAACAAAAACCCCGCCCCGCAAAGCGGTGACGGGGTTTTCCGTATCCGAGCGCCGTGCGCCCGTGAAAAAAGTGGCGATTAAGCCAGTTTTTCCTTGATACGCGCCGACTTACCGCTGCGCTCACGCAGGTAGTACAGTTTGGCTTGACGAACGTCACCACGACGCTTGACTTCGATAGAGTCAACCAGCGGGCTGTAGGTCTGGAAGGTACGCTCAACGCCAACACCGTGGGAGATTTTGCGTACGGTGAAAGCGGAGTTCAGGCCGCGGTTACGCTTACCGATGACCACACCTTCAAACGCCTGCAGACGCTCACGAGTACCTTCTTTTACTTTAACCTGAACGACGATGGTGTCGCCCGGTGCAAAAGCAGGAATCTCTTTGCTCATTTGCTCGGCTTCGATCGCCTGGATCACCTTGTTCTTGCTGCTCATCTTCATACTCCTAAATAACGTAATGGCTTGCCACGCAGTCGTGGAAGGGGCAAACCGTGATCCCGGCGCTCGAAGCGAGCTACGCGGGAGTCGTTATGGGTGACGCAGGTACGTAAGCTTACTACTGTATCCGTCCTGCACCGCCGCTCTGCCTACTCCGCTTTACCCAACGTAGCGGACAGAGCGTGTTCCTCGATAAACTCGTCTAGCAGCACTTGCTGCTCGGCGTTAAGGGTTCGCCCTGCTAACAGATCAGGACGACGCTGCCAGGTACGCCCCAGCGACTGCTTTAACCGCCAGCGCTTGATGGCTGCATGATTTCCGCTTAGCAGCACCTCAGGCACTTGGCGCCCGTCGATGACTTCAGGACGGGTATAGTGCGGGCAGTCTAACAAGCCGTCATTAAACGAGTCTTCGATAGCGGAATCCTGGTGGCCCAGCACGCCGGGTACCAACCTTGCCGCTGCGTCGATCAGCACCATCGCGGGCAGCTCACCGCCACTCAGCACATAGTCGCCAATCGACCATTCTTCATCGATGTCACTCTCCACCACGCGCTCATCAATGCCTTCATAGCGCCCGGCAACCACTACAAGAGGGCCTGCCGAGGCGAGCACTTGAACGCCCTGCTGATCTAACCGGCGCCCTTGGGGCGATAGGTAGATCACCGTCGGCGTGAGACCGGTTGCCTGCTCGGCACGTTGGCGAGCATCAAAGATAGCCGCCCGGAGGGTGTCTACCTTCATTAGCATACCGGGGCCGCCGCCATAGGGGCGATCGTCCACGCTGCGGTGGCGGTCGGTGGCATAATCCCGCGGATTCCAAAACTCTAGGGCAATGCGCTGTTTCTCTACCGCCCGACCGATCACGCCCTGCTGGGTAATCGCATCGAACATCTCAGGAAACAGCGATACCACACCAATCCACATCGCTGGTGCGTCTGTTTGGCTGCCTGCAGACTCCTCTGCTGCCACCGTTGCATCCGTCGCCGTAAGTTCGTTCAAAGCGTCTTGGCTCATCAAAACTCAGGGTCCCAGTCAACCACCATACGGCCGTCTTCCAGGCTGATCTCAACGATCACATCATCGGGCAGGAAGGGTAACAGCCGCTCGCGCTTATCGATTGCGTCGTTATCACCGCGTACCACCATGACATCGTTCGCGCCGGTTTCAAACAGGTAGCTGACCTGCCCTAACCGCTCGCCTGACTGAGTGAAGACAGTAAGGCCCTCAAGCTCATGCCAGTAATACTCATCGTCGGAAAGCTCGGGCAGTGACTCTTTCGGCATCAGGATATCCGCTTGCGCCAGCGCTTCGGCTGCCGTTCGGTCATCCACACCTTTTAACTGCACCACCAACCCTTTACCTTGCCGACTCCCCTGAACCACGGTCATACGCGTGAGGGTTTCCCCTTGGCGCACCCACCACTCAGGATACTCTAGAATGCTGTCCATGGGGTTGGTATAGGAGTACACCTTCAGCCAACCTTTAATCCCGTGAGGGCTAGTTAGCTTACCAAGCACCACATGTGTGTCGTCAGTATGGCTAGTGTTAAAACGCGTCATTGACGACCACTCCAGCTACAACAGCATCTATTGCTATGACTTGCGACGGGCAACAGGCTTAGGCCTGCTTGCGCGCTTCTTTAACCAGCTCAGCAACACGACCAGACAGCTGGGCGCCTTGGCTCTGCCAGTGAGTAACGCGATCCAGATCAACACGCAGACGCTCTTCTTGACCACGGGCAACCGGATTGAAGAAGCCGATACGCTCGATGAAACGGCCATCACGGGCGTTGCGAGAATCGGTAACAGTCAGGTGATAAAAGGGACGCTTTTTGGCGCCACCACGTGCCAAACGAATGGTAACCATACGATAACTATCCTTCGGTTGAGGTTACGAGAGTGGGGCATAGCGCAAACCGCTATCAGAACACTCGTCATACTGTTTTCTTGGCGCACCACCTGCTTATATAAGCCAAGGCGACACACCATCAGGACCTTCATTGGCAAGTATTGGGGCCGTGCTAACGCACATTTTGCCAACACCCACGCATGAAGAGGCCGCATTCTACGCAAATGCGCTCGGCTTGGAAAGCCTGACAGCCAGAAAACTCACAGGCCGTCAACCTTACCAAGCGCATCAGAACGCGACGACAGGTACCATTTAGCGCCAGGGTAAGCCGCCAGGACCACCCATGCCGCCCATACCACCGGGGCCACCCGGGCCGCCGCCGCCACCCATCATGCCCGACATACCGCGCATCATTTTCTGCATGCCACCTTTCTTGCCCGCTTTCTTCATCATCTTCTGCATCTGCTTGTGCTGCTTTAGCAGGCGGTTCAAGTCAGGCACCTGCAGGCCCGCCCCCGCTGCTATGCGGCGTTTGCGCGAACCGTTAATGATGTCGGGCTTGCGGCGCTCTTTGGGCGTCATGGAGTTGATCAGCGCTTCTAGCTTGCCTAGCTCCTTCTCAGGGCCGGGGCCTTGCGCCAGTTCGGCCATTTGGCCCATGCCCGGCAGTTTGCCGAGCAGGCCGCCCATGCCGCCCATTTTCTTGAGCTGCTGAAGCTGGTCACGGAAGTCCTCAAGATCAAAGCCATCGCCCTTCTTCACCTTACTGGCAAGCTTGGCGGCCTTGTCTTTATCCACCGTGCGCTCGGCTTCTTCGATCAGCGACAGCATGTCGCCCATACCAAGAATTCGAGACGCGACCCGGTCGGGGTGGAAAGGCTCTAGCGCATCGACCTTTTCACCAACCCCCATAAACTTGATCGGCTTACCCGTGACATGACGGACAGACAGTGCAGCACCACCCCTTGCATCACCATCAGCCTTGGTCAGGATCACACCGGTCAAGGGCAGCGCTTCATTGAACGCCTTGGCGGTATTTACCGCATCCTGGCCAGTCATGGCATCGACAACAAACAGCGTTTCTTGGGGAGAAACCGCCTTATGCAGTGCCTGAATTTCCGCCATCATCGCTTCATCGATGGCAAGGCGGCCTGCAGTATCGACTAGCACTACGTCGTGGAACTGAATTTTAGCGTGCTTGATGGCCGCGTTGGCGATGTCGACCGGCTTCTGATCAGAGCGGGAGGGAAAGAAGTCGACCTGAACCTCTTTCGCCAGGGTTTCAAGCTGGTCGATGGCCGCCGGACGGTAGACGTCTGCCGAGACCACCAGCACTTTTTTCTTTTCGCGCTCGCGCAGGTAGCGGGCCAGCTTGGCGACGGAGGTGGTTTTACCCGCCCCCTGCAAACCGGCCATCAGCACGACAGCGGGAGAGCCTTTTAGGCCAAGGCCTTCATTGGCCTCGCCCATAATCGCTTCCAGCTCTTGCTGGACGATTTTGACGAACTGCTGGCCCGGCGAGAGGCTTTTCGACACCTCTTGGCCGACCGCACGCTCGCGCACCCGCTCAATAAAGGCTTTAACTACCGGTAGCGCTACGTCTGCCTCAAGCAGCGCTTTGCGTACTTCACGTAGGGTATCTTTGATATTGTCGTCGGTTAGCCGTGCTTGGCCTTTGATCGACTTCAGCGTCTGGGAAAGACGCTCGCTCAGATTCTGAAACATGGGGCCTCTGCCTCCGTCGCTGTCGCCGGGCGTATTCACCGGACGAATGTGGCCGAGATTATACGCGCTCGCGGCCTGAGTCTCCATGGGCGTCAGCGTTGGCGCTCGATGGCTGTGCGACGCCGCCTTGATTGGTTATAGTAGGCGGGCCGATCTAGATGACCGGAAAATACATTGAGGCGTCCTGACTGGGAGGTATTGCCACTCGGATACAGGCGCTGTTCTGACCCTATTCTTCTCAACAACGCGCTGCAAGGCGCATGGATAGCATCATGCAGGCGCTCCCGTTCGCCACGATCGCTTTTATACTCTATGTCGCCGCTGCCATTTGGCAGGGCATGACGCTGTTTCGCCGGGTGCCTCCCCGCCAGGGCATGGTACGTCTGCTAGGCGCGCTGGGCCTACTGTTGCATATTCCCGTGGTCGTGCAGTTGGTGGGGGAATCACCGGGGCTGCTGCCCGGCTTTACCACCAGTGCCACGTTATTGATGGCGGTGGCGGTGAATGTGGTGCTGGTGGCCAGCCTATTCAAGCCAGTGCTTAATGCGGGCATCGCGCTGTTTCCACTTGCTGGCATTGCCCTGGTTGTGGCCACTTGGCTGCCTAGCCAGGGCAGCCATAGCGGCTTAACACCGGGTATTTTGCTGCATGCCGTGAGCTCTGCTCTGGCGTTTGCCGTGCTCGCCATTGCCGCCGTGCAAGCGGTGCTGGTGGGATTGCAAAACCAGGCGCTGCGTCACCACCATATTCGCGGAATCGTCCAGTCGCTGCCACCGCTGACCACCATGGAGCGGGTGCTGTTTGAACTGGTCTGGGCAGGCATTGTGCTGCTGACACTCTCAATTATCAGCGGCTTAATCTTCCTCGATAACCTGTTTGCTCAGCACTTGGTTCATAAAACTGTTCTCTCACTGGGCGCCTGGATCATTTTCACCACGCTACTGGTGGGCCGCTACCGTTTTGGCTGGCGCGGCATGCGTGCCGTGCGCTGGACACTCGGCGGTTGTGCTCTGCTGCTGCTGGCTTACTTTGGTAGTAAATTCGTGCTGGAAATTCTGCTTAACCGCTAAGCCTGCGGGCTTAGTGGTGATCGCGTTAGTAAACGCGCGCTTGACACGCCACTGCCATGCTTCTAAAAATCGAGCTTAATACGCCATAAAGGAACTTTCGACTTGAGCGACGACTTCCCCTTGGGGTTACTGTTCGGCCTGCTAGCCTTACTCATCCTGCTGTCTGCCTTCTTCTCTAGTTCTGAAACGGGCATGATGTCGATCAACCGCTATCGACTTAGCCACCAAGCCAACAGCGGCGACCGTAGCGCCAAGCGCGTGATGCGCTTGCTCACCCGCCCTGATCGACTCATTGGCGTTATTCTGATTGGCAATAACTTCGTCAATAACTTGGCAGCCTCCATTGCCACGATTATTGCCATCCACTTTTTTGGCGATGTGTCCGGCCCGGCTATTTCCACCGCGTTGCTCACCATCACTATTCTGATTTTCGCGGAAGTTACACCCAAAACCTACGCGGCCATCAAGCCTGAGCGCATTGCTTACCCCACCTCCTACGCCCTGGAGCCGCTGCTAAAGCTACTCTACCCCTTGGTATGGCTGGTCAATGTGATGTCGAACGGTCTGCTAAGGCTGATTGGCGTGAAAAGCGTGGATAACGGCGGCGATAGCCTGACCCGTGATGAGCTGCGCACCGTGGTACATGAAGCGGGTACGCTGATTCCCTATCGCCACCGCGCCATGCTGCTGTCGATTCTGGATCTTGAGAACGTGACGGTGAACGACATCATGGTGCCCCGCCATGAAGTATTGGGCATCGACCTGGACGACTCGCTGGAAGATATTCTGACCCAGATCCGCACCAGCCAGCACACACGCCTGCCGGTCTATAAGGGCGATATCAACAACATTATTGGCATGCTGCACCTGCGCAACGCGGCGCGCTTTTTATCCCGCAGCGAAGTCACTAAAGCGGCGATTGTTCAAGAGGCACGCGAGCCCTACTTCATTCCCGAATCCACACCGCTGCATACCCAGCTGCTGAATTTTCAAAAGCAGAAGCGGCGGATCGGCATCGTGGTGGATGAGTACGGCGATGTAGAGGGGCTGGTGACACTTGAGGATATTCTCGAAGAGATCGTCGGCGAGTTCACCACCGACGTTTCCGAAGATGACGAGATTCACCAGCAGGATGATGGTAGCCATGTCATTGAAGGCACGGCTAACATTCGTGAGATCAATAAGATGCTGGGGTGGCAACTGCCGACCGACGGCCCAAAGACGTTAAACGGGTTAATTCTTGAGCACTTAGAAGCTTTCCCAGAAGGTCCAGCCTGCCTGCAGATCGGCAACACACGGATGGAGATTCTGGAAATTCGCGATAACCTGATCACCTCAGCGCGTTGCTGGCAAAAGCTGCGCTTGCCCCGCCGCTAATCCTGCTGTCGCGGCTGGCAACGGGCGATCTCGCTATCGCCCGCGGCCTTCAATGCCCTAACCCGCTGCTCCAAGAAGCGCCTTAACGCCACACCCTCGACTTCATGCACTAAAATGGGCGGACCAAAGTGCAGGCTCACTGGCGCTCTAAACCGCGAAGGCCACTTCTTTAGTGCTTTGCCGCCGTAGTGGGAGGTCCACGACCCCCAGAGCCCCGCCAAGCCTGCCGGAATTACTGGCACGTTGTCTCGGGCGAGAATGGTTTCGAGCCCACGGCGAAAGGTATGAATGTCGCCATCTGGGGTTAAGCGCCCTTCCGGAAACACCATCACGACATCGCCCTCACGCAGCGCCTTGCTCACTTCATCCAGGGTGCGCCGCAGCGCTCCCGGGCTATGGCGTTCCGATTCGACCGGAATCGCTCCGACCAGTTGAAACCACCACTTCAGCCAGCGGGATTCGAAGATGGGCTGATCCATCACAAACCGTAGCGACCTAGGGCTTCCACCGCCCAGCACCAACGCGTCCATAAAGCTAACGTGGTTACAGACGACCAACGCAGCGCCCCGTTTGGGTACGTGCCCTTGGCCATGCACCGACAGCCGGTAGCAAACGCGCATGGCCACGTAGATCACGCGGCGCAGCAAGCAGCGGGTGGTTTTGATTCCCCATGTCACGTCACCGCCTCCCGGTGTCGCAACCCGGCCAGCACGGTGCTCATGAGTTGATCCAATAGTTCATCGACTTTGAGTTGCTGCCCTTGCCAGTAGCCTAGCCGCTCGTTCAAGCCAAGCTGCACCAAGCCGTGAACGCTGCCCCACAAGGTACGGCCAAGGCAGCGTGCTTCCAGGTCATCCAGCGCAGGTTGATACTGCTTTAACGATGTCTCCACCTGGGTAAACAGGGCTTCAATCAGGTCGCTCTGGCGCTGGCCCAACTCCCCTTCCTGGGCGAGCGGGTAGTCAAACAGCAGCTGCCAGCGGTAGCAGTCTTGCTCCGCAAACCGCCAATAGGCATCCGCTAAGGCGCGCAACCACGGCTCGGGGTCGTCTTCGGCCAGGCTGGTAATGGTATGCTGCAAACGCGCGAGGGTTTCGACGTTGACATGCTGCAATAAATTATTAAAGCTGCCGTATAGTTTTAGCAGCGTACTGGGCGCACAGCCCACCTCTCTGGCCAGGGCACGTAGTGATAAACCATGGACTGGCTGCTTAGCCAACCACTCATCACAAGCGTGCATGACCTGCGCGTGGAGGGCATCGGGCGCATGCTGTCTAGGACGGGCCATGGCGATCTCTTCAGGTCAACGGCAAACAGGGAAGAATGCCTCATCGCGCTTTAGCGTGAGCAAGGTATACGATAGGATACCTTACATCGAACACTGTTTTCGACACTAAAACGCGACATTTAACGTATTGCTACTCCCCCTCGCCATTTTGTACCAGCGCCGCAGGCATCGCGCATTAAGGAGATCGGCATGACGGGACGCCTACACGTACAGCGCCTATCGCTCGCCCGCCTTGCGCCAGACCTGAAGAGCACCGAGCCACTCATTGAGTCGCCCAATCTAGCCCCGCGTCAACCTGTGTCGGCCTTCCGCCTTGAGCAGGGGCGCTTAACACACACGCCACTGTTTTGGGGGCTGACGCCGCCGTGGCTCAAAGTGCTCGACCACGCCCCCCACTGCGCGCGGGCGGAAACACTGAGCAAGCGGGCCATGTTTCACGAGGCCTTTAGCGCCCGGCGCTGCGTAATTCCGGTCAGCGGCTTTTACGTCTGGAAGCCCCAGGCCCGCAGCAAACAGCCGTTTCTGGTCACCCAGGTGAATCGCGCGCCGCTGCTGCTAGGCGCGCTATGGTGCCGTTATCACACCACGTTAACTACGTTTGCCGACTCAACGGCGCTGATCAGTGTGCCCGCCAACGCTTGCTTATCGTCGCTCACCGACCGTCTACCGGTGATCATTCCACCGGAAGCGCTGACACAATGGTTAGACCCCAGCACTGATTTATCGTCGCTAACACCACTATTGATACCGGCACCGCTGGAACTGTTGGGCGCTTTTCCGGTATCAAAGCATGTTAATAACCCTGCCTACCAGTCACCCTCTTGCGCACACCCCACAGGGCCGATGCTGCGCTGGACCGTGTCACAGGAGCCGTAATGTTACGACCTACTTACGCTATTCCGCCCCGCCTCAAGGCGCGGCGTGCCGTTCTCGGCCTGACCATCAGCCTGCTCTGGATAGCCGCCCCCAGCGCATGGGCGGAAGAGAGCCCGGTGGCAGATGTGACCATCCCCAAGGTGAGCCCGTTTGATGACCGCGACTACCGCGTTTTAACGCTCGAAAACGGCCTGCAGGCGCTATTAGTGAGCGACCCGGAGGCTGATAAAGCCGCCGCCTCCATGAACGTGCGGGTCGGCAGCGCCCAGGACCCAGACGACCTGCAGGGGCTGGCGCACTTTTTGGAACATATGCTGTTCTTGGGCACCGAACCCTACCCGCAATCGGATGCCTACCAGCAATATATTTCCGACAACGCAGGCTCTCATAACGCCTTCACGGCCCAGCAGGACACCAACTACTTTTTCGATATTGAGCCTTCAGCACTGCCCGGCGCACTAGACCGCTTTAGCGAGTTTTTCCTCTCTCCGCTGTTTAATGCTGACCACTTGGAGAGCGAGCGCAATATCGTTCACTCCGAGTACATGGCGCGTATTCGCGATGAATCACGCCGCGAGAACGATGTGCTAAACCAGTTACTCAACCCTGACAATCCCACTACAGGGTTTGCGGTGGGCAGCCGAGACACGCTAGCCGACCCAGAAGGCGAGGCAACGCTGCGCGAGCGAGTGATCGACTTCTACCACCGCTACTACGATGCCAACGTGATGAACTTGGCGGTGGTAGCTCCCCAACCGCTGGACGAGCTGGAAGCCCTAGTGGTGGAGCGGTTTGCCGATATTCCCGATCATGATTTGAGCGCCCCCACCATTGATGCACCGCTGATCGACCCCGACACGCTGCCGCGCTACGTAGAGCGACAATCGCTGCAGGATCGTCGCCAACTGCGTTTCTATTTCCCGATTCCCGACCCTACCGACGAGTATCGCACCAAGCCAACTCAGCTCATTGCGCATTTACTGGGCGATGAGGGTGACGGTAGCCTGCTGGCCGTGCTGCGTGAGGCGGGCCTAGCCGACGGGCTCTCAGCGGGTGTGGGCCGCGGTGATGGCAATGAAGCACTATTTACCGTCTCCATTAGCCTGACGCCCGCAGGTGCCGAACGCCTTGACGACATCGAAGCCACGCTGTTTGCCGCGATCGAGCAGATTCGCGCCGACGGGCTGGCCGAATGGCGCTATGACGAGCAAAAAAGCCTGAGCGAGCAGGCGTTTCGCTTTCAGCAGCACGGCGCTCCTCAGCAAGAGGCCACCCGCCTAGCCATGAGCCTCTCCCGCTACCCGGTCGAGGACGTGCAGTACGCCGCGTACCGGATGGACGGCATGGACAGTGAGCGCCAGCAGCGTTACTTGGACGCGCTGACTCAGGACAACATGCTACGTTTTTACTCTGCCCCGGATGTCGAAAGCGACACCGTATCGCCGTGGTTTAACACCCAGTGGAAAGAGCAGCCGCCGACCGCCACCGGCCAGGCGCTGAGCGGCTTAGCCTTACCAGAACCTAACCCCTTTATTGCCAGCGACCTCACCCTTCAGGGGGGCCAGGATGAGCAGCCTACTGCCTTGATTGAGACGCCTGCGTTTACCACTTGGCACATGCAGGACAGCCGTTTGAATACGCCCAGCGTCGAGTGGCGGGTGAGTTTGCAGCACCCCAGCGCCAGCTACTCGGCGGAAGAAGCGGTGCTCACGCGCTTGCTGGCAGGCTGGCTGAACGACAGCCTTAATGAGCCGCTCTACCCCGCGCGGATCGCCGGGCAGTCGTTTAGCGCTTACGCCCATGCGCGCGGTATAACGCTGTCGTTTTCTGGCTGGCGTGATGGCCAAACACCGCTGATCGAGCAAGCCCTTGAACAGCTTCAGCAGGCGGATATCTCTACCGGTGCGTTTGAGCGGGTGCGCTATCAGTTACAGCGGGAGTGGCGCAACGCCCCTCAATCATCGCTCACCGGCCAGGCAAGCCGCGCACTAGGTGAAGCGCTACTGACGCCGCAGTGGTCCACTGCTGAACTACTGGAAGCGAGCCATCGGCTAGAGAAGCGCCATTTGGAGAATTTCCGTCGGCGCTTCTTGGATGATTTGTACATCGACGCCATGGCGGTGGGCAACCTGAACGCCGAGCAGGCGCAGGAACAGGCTAACCTGATTCGCGGTGCGCTTACGCCACGTTTGACACGCGACGACATTCCTCCGCTGACACCGCTAGAAGTCAGTAGTGAGTCGGAAATACTGCATCCTCACAGCACTCGCGAAGAGTCGCTGGTGCTACGCTATCTGCAGGGGCGCGATACCAGCGTTGAGGAGCAGGCGCGCTTGAGCGTGCTAGCCCAGTGGCTAGACACGCCGTTCTACCAGCAGTTACGCACTGAAGAGCAACTAGGTTATATCGTCAATGCGGGCTATTCACCGATGCTGGAAGCCCCGGGCATTAGTCTGATCGTACAGTCGCCGGATGTGGATAGCAGCACCATTGCCGAGCGCATGGATGCTTTTATGGAAGCCGCAGAAGCGCGTCTTAACACACTAAGCAATGGCGAACTGGCTGCCCACCGTCAAGCGGTTCACGACCGCCTGAACCAACGGGACACTAGCCTGCCAAGCATGACCAACCGCTATTGGCAGGCCACCGCGCTCGATGAGGTGCGCTTTGACCGCCGCGAGCAGATCGCTGAGCTGGCGCTGGATGTCAGCGTTGAAGAGTTGCAGGCGCTGTGGCCTGCGCTGCTTTCACACCAGTTAGATATTCGCTTCAACCCCGGCGACTCGCCCAGCGATATCGCCGTCTACCGTGAGGCGCGCACGCCGTTCGACGCGCGCTAGCCCCATCGCCAGCTCAGGCATCAAATGCCTGGGCTGGCATCATAGCCTCAACAAACATCACCAACTCTTCGAGTATCTGGCGCTCTCGGTCTGTTAGCGTTTGCTGATTATAACGCTCGATTTCCCGGGCAAATGCTTTAAGCGTAAAACCCGATAGCGCGGGGTCGTTCATGCGCATCCAGCGAAACGCCTCCCACTGCTCACGCTCTTCGCCCTCTAGGGTGTCGGGGTAGCTGCGGGCGCGAAAGCGAAACAGCATCTCTTCCAGGCGTGGGTCTTGAAAGGCGAAGCGCTGCCCCACTAAGTCCCAGGGGTCCATGGCCAGCACTCGCTCCATCTGCTGACGGTCAGCGGCAGAGAAAAAACTGCCGGAGTAGAGCATTAAGTCAGGGTCTTGAGGCGACTCTTCGTAGCCGCCACTGAACACCTCGGCCACCTTCTGCGCTACACCGCTAGCCTCACGTAGGGTTTTCCAGTGCCCTCGGCAGGCGGCAATATCGATGCCTAGACGCGCGACAATCGCGCCGTACTCACCTTTCTGCTCGCCCTCAACATCTTTCAACACCTTGGCTGGAAAGATTACCGGGCAGCGGTTGATATGAATGACTTTGAGCGGAATGCGCGCCTCCCCTTCAGAGAGATCCTGCTGGCTGACGAACACCCGCTCACGAATCTGCTCGGCGCTGAGCGCCAGTAAATCGCCGGGGTCGACGCTTAAATCGTAAACGATCACCCCGTTGGGGTTCGTGGGGTGCTCCGCCAGCGGCATCACCAGCGCGCTACAGCCTCGGCTGGCAGGATAGCGGCGGGAAATATGCAGCAACGGCTTGGCACTGGGCAGGTCCAGCTGCTTGGCCACCGCGCGCTTGCCGCGCAGGCCAAGCAGGTAATCGAACAGTTTAGGGTTACGCGCTTTCAACAGCCGCGCCAGCGCGATGGTGGCGCGCACATCTGCCACCGCGTCGTGGGCGCCCTCATGGGCAATGCCATTCGCAGCGGTGAGGTGCTCCAGTTTAAAGCTGGGAGCGCCATCTTCCCGCAGCGGCCACTCAATACCCTCTGGGCGCAGCGCATAGAACGCCCGCACCACGTCGATTAAATCCCAGCGGGAGTTGCCGTTTTGCCACTCGCGGGCATAGGGATCAAGCAGGTTGCGATAAAACAGATGGCGGGAGACTTCATCATCAAAACGCAGGCTGTTGTAGCCTGCCACGCAGGTGCCGGGCTCGCTCATGGCGCTCTGCACCTGACGGGCGAACTCGGCTTCGGGAAGCCCACGACGCTGCGCTTTTTGAGGCGTGATGCCGGTAATCAGGCAAGCGGAGGGGTGCGGCAAATAATCATCGGCGGGCTTACAGTACAGCTCGATAGGGTCGCCGATTTCGTTGAGGTCGGCATCGGTGCGTAATGCAGCAAACTGAGCGGGCCGATCGCGACGCGGATCGGCACCAAAGGTCTCATAATCGTGCCAGAGAAAACTGGCAGGGGCGGCATTCGGTGGCGCCATGGATGCAAACTCCCTTGAGCGTGACAGCCCACCCATGCGCCGAGGCATCATTCGCTGGATGGGAACAAAAGCCCAAGCCTAGCACACCCGCGACGCTTCCCGCCGCCCCTCTAAGCGCTCCTTAACGTTTAGCTTTTAGGCAGCGTGACGTTAAGCTCAAGCACCGAACAGTTATCTTCGCTATCCAGCGAAATTTGAATGGCGTCGTCATCCACATGCACATAACGACGGATCACTTCGAGCAGTTCGCGCTCAAGCAGCGGCATGTAGTCAGGCTGACCACGTTGGCTACGCTGATGCGCCACGATGATTTGTAATCGTTCTTTGGCCACCGAGGCGGATTTCTTGCGCTCACGCTTCAAGAACTCCAGCAGTTTCATCGACGACTACCCCCAAACATCCTGCTCAGCAGACTTTTACGCTGAATTTCATGGAAGCGCAGCGGCATCTCTTCGCCTAGCAGGCGCGAAACGGTATCAGTGTAGGCTTGGCCCGCGTCACTTGAAGCATCGTGAGTGACCGGAACACCCTGGTTAGACGCACGCAACACCGCTTCTGATTCGGGGATCAGGCCGAGCAGATCAATCGCCAGAATCTCGCGGATATCGTCTAGGGTCAGCATATCCCCAGAGGTCACTCGAGCAGGATTGTAGCGAGTAATCAGCAGGTGTTCTTTCACCGGATCTAAGCCCTGCTCAGCACGCTGGGTTTTCGAACCTAGCAGCCCCAGAATACGATCAGAGTCACGCACGGAAGAGACTTCCGGGTTAGTCACGACAATCGCTTCGTCGGCGTAGTACATAGCCAGCTGTGCGCCACGCTCAATCCCCGCGGGCGAATCGCATAAAATATAGTCAAAATCACCTTTAAGCTGTTCAAGAACTTTCTCGACGCCCTCTTGGGTTAAGGCGTCTTTATCCCGGGTTTGCGAGGCGGGGAGAATAAACAGATTTTCGACACGTTTATCACGGATCAGCGCCTGGTTTAGCCCGGCCTCTCCTTGAATCACGTTGACGAGGTCGTACACCACCCGGCGTTCGCAGCCCATAATCAAATCCAGGTTGCGCAGGCCTACATCGAAATCAATGACGACCGTCTTTTTGCCTCGTAGCGCAAGCCCCGTCGAAATCGCTGCGGCGCTAGTGGTTTTACCGACCCCCCCTTTACCTGAGGTCACAACAATAATTTTGGCCAAGAGTCACTTCCTTCTTGAAGTCGTTCATTGCGAGCACGATTACGTTGCGCTACGCGCATAACGGGAACATCAATGTCATCAAAACAGCACACTGTAACGGATAGCGGCCGTGGCGTCGCTAGGCATGAAGCATTAACCGCCTCTCAGCCAAGCGGCTTACCCCAATGGCTTAATTTCCAGCTGCTCTTTTATGAAATGGACTTCTGCAGCGCGCCCTAAAAGCTGCGAGTCGATATCTTCCAGCCGCTTATAGTTACCCGCTACAGATAAAAGCTCTGCTTCCAGTTCGCGGCAGTAAATGCCCGCCTGGGTATTGCCATGAATACCCGCCAGCGCGCGCCCGCGCAGGGCACCATAAACATGAATACTGCCAGCGGCGAGCACTTCAGCACCGGCATTAACCGCACCGATTACAATCAGGTCACTACCTGCAGCGCTGACCTGCTGGCCGGAACGCACTGTCCCCCGGTAAAGCCGAGTGGTTACGGAAACGGCAGTAGCGGGTTTAATGTCATCATCTTCTGGCTCGTTCAACGGAGCGACAGTCTCCAACGCTCGTGCGCGCCCCTCTTCAACTGGCGCGAACCAGCCAAGCCCCAGCGCCCATGCCGATTGGCGAATCGGCTCAGCACCACCACGTACGGCCACGGGTAACAGCTTGTGGTCGCGGCATACGGCGCAAATCCGCTCTAACGCAAGGTGGGGCTCATCGAGTTTTTCCACGCTAAGCACAACGGGTGTATGCTGAAAGAAAGCGGGAGATTGCGACAGTTTGCCAGCAAGCTGCCGCCGGATACGCTCCGGGTCAGCGCTCGTTAACTCCATGACGGTCATCGGCAGCATGCCGCCCTTGAAGGTAAAGGCTACGTCGGCGCTGTTGGCGTTGAGGCTCATGGCCGAACTCCATGTCATGTTCAGGTAAGATAAGGGTAGCGCAATCTCGCGCTTTGCGTTGTGAATCGCTGGAAAACCCACAGCGCTACGGCAAAACTAAGCGACAGCGACGAGGACTGCAACCACCTGCTCATCGATGTCTTATTTTTTTCACGTTACGCACCTCTTAGCAGGATGATCTATGCACGGACTGTTACGACGCCTGTTCGCTCCTCGGTGGCAACACCCCGATCCCGAGGTGCGCCGCAAGGCACTCCATCAGCTTGACCCTCAGCAAGCAGAGCAGCGGAAGGCCCTACACGCTCTCGCCAACGATAGCGACAGCACTATTCAGTTAGCGGCGCTGCTCGCGCTTGACGATCTCAATGGCCTGCTTGTCGCCTATGAGCAGCACAGCCAGGACGAAGCATGGTTCAACGCCGTTTGCCAGCGGCTCACCGGGGCTGAGGGCCATGTAGACTTGCAGCAACGCCAAGCTCATGTGGAGAGCCTGACCGATCAACGTCTGCTGAATACGATTGCCATGCAGGGCGATAACCTGGGACTACGTCTCACCGCGCTAAAGCAGCTGACGAGTGAAGAAGACTGGGTGCAGCAGGCGTGTCATAACAGCGTCGCGGCGGTGCGTCATCAAGCAGCAGAGCGGGTCAACGACGAAGAGAACCTAAAGAGGCTGCTTAAAGAGGCGCGCCGTGACCGCCAGGTGGTTCGCCTCGCTAAAGAGAAGCTCACCCAGCTGCGTAACGATGCTGAATGGCTTGCAGAACAGCAGGCCCAGCGGGAGCACCTGCTCACCCAGTTAGAGCAGCATGCCCGCGCGCCCTGGGAACCGCTTTACGGTGGCCGCTTCCGCCATTTAGAAAGAGAGTGGCAACACCTCAGTCATCCGCCCAGCGTTAGCCAGGAGCAGCGCTTTCATCAAGCGGTGCTGAGCTGCCGCAAAACGCTCCACGACCATGAAACTCAAGAGCAGGCCCGCCAGCAAAGCCTTGCCCGCCGCGCTGAAGCAGAAAACACCCGCGATCAGCTGCTAGAAGGGCTAGAAGAGACGCTAGAGGGGCTCACCCACGCCAACGAGCTGACCGCTCAGGACATTGACAGCCTGCGCGCTCAGCGCCAGCTCTTGGGCCAGCGCTGGCAGTCGCTCTCGGACCTTCACCCGCCGAATGAGGCCACCCAGCAGCGCTACAGCCAAGCGCTCAAGCAGTATGAGCAGAGCATGGAAGCCTGGCAGCGTTGGCAAACCGTGAGCCTTGCAGTAGAGCAAGCCTTGGTCAACAGCGATCACGACGGGCTAGCAGAGCACGTCGCCCAGTGCCGCTGGCCAGCGACGCTGACGGCCCCATCGCTGCTCGCTCAGGCGCAAAAGCAGCTTGCCACACAACATGCTCCGCCCCAGCAGCCAGACCTCTCCCTTAATGCGCTTAGCGCTGAGTTGGATAACTTTGAACACCTGTTAGAGCGTGGAGCATTTAAAAGTGCCAGCCGTTTACATCAGCGTTTAAAGCCCGCCATTGAAGCGCTGACAAGCGGCGATGCCAAACCGCTAAAAAGCCGCTTAAAGCACCTGGGTGCGCGGCTTGCCGAACTGCGCGACTGGCGCGGCTTTGTAGCAGGCCCTAAACGTGAGCAGCTCTGCGCCAGCATTGAGGCATTGGCAGACGATCCGCATATGGCGGAGTCTGCGCTTGACCGGCACCACCGCCAACTGGTGAAAGAGTGGAAAGCACTCGGCGATGCGGCGGCCAACAGAGAGCAATCGGCCCGCTTTCGGGAGGCATCGGATCGTATCCATGAGCGCCTAGCGCCCTGGCGTGCACAGCTTGACCAGGAACGAGAGGCCAACCTGCACGGCCGCGAAGCGCTGTGCGAGCAGCTGGAAACGCTGCTTGCTCAACCCGCTGAAGATGCCGACCCCGATATGCTGCGGGAAATTCGTGATAAAGCGCGCCACCAGTGGCGCCATTACTCCCCCGTGCCACGGGAGCACTCCGAGGCCATTGGCCGCCGTTTTGGGGCAATCCGTCACCGCCTGCAGGCGCTCATTGACCAGCGTGCTGAGCAGATCGCCGCACAAAAGCGTGAGCTGATTGGGCAAGTGCAAGCACTGCAAAACGATAGTGAACAGCCACTGGCAACGCGCATTACGCGCACCAAGCAGCTACAGCAGCAATGGCGCTCGTTAGGCCGCGCGCCCAAAGGGGAGGAGCAAGCACTATGGAAGACCTTCCGCAGCGCCTGCGACCAGCTGTTTGCTCAGCGCGACGCGCATAAGCACGAACAAGCCAACCGCCTGCAGCACACGCTTGACCAACTGCAGGCCATTATTGATGAAATGGATGGCTGGCAACCTACCCAGGCAGATGAATCGGAGCGGCTAGACACCTACCTTGCCAGTATAAGCCAGCTAGAGCCGCTGCCCCGCAATCGCCGTAGCGAAGGGATGCAGCGCCGCCTCAGCGGCATTGTGCGAGCCAAACGAGAGCGTTTAAGCCGCCTAGAAATTGTTGGCCAGGTGCAGCAGTGGCATGCCTTACTACCGCTAGTGAATGCGCACTTACATGCTGACCAGCAAGCGCTCAATGGTGAGGGCGCACAGGCCGTGGAGGCTACCAGCGAGATATCCATTGAGCTAACAGAGGCCTTCAACGAAGCACACCAGCAGCGCAATCACGCTCGCCTCTCTACCCCACTGCCACTTTCAAGTGAGCAACAGAGTGCGTTAGAAGAGCAGTTGGCACGCCTAAGAGTCCATCTTTCATTGCTCGCCTTAGGCAGCGTCAAACAGCGTGATGAACCACTGCGACTCGCCATTCAAGTTGAGCGCTTAAACAGCGGCATTCATACTGAGCGCAGTAAAGCGGATGAGCTGGACGAGGTACTGGTGGCGCTGTTGGCGCTAGGGCCAATGCCTCACAACTTATGGCTGCAAGAAGTCAATGAGCTGGATAACCTACTGAGCCGTTTGGCCCGCCCGCCCCAGCCATAACTCGCTTACACATAGCGCTAGCACACAAAGCAAACGGGAGGCGCATCGCCCCCCGTTTTTTGCTTTCTTTCTTGTGAAAAGATCGCTGGTGCTTAATGGTAGGGCTTAGCCCATAAACTGGCCGCCGTTAATATCAATGTTGGCACCTGTGATAAAGCCGGACTCTTTGTCGGCCAGGAACGTCACCAAACGACCAATCTCTTCTGGGGTGCCGTAGCGCTTTACCGGAATCGTCTCGCGAATCGCTTCACGAACCTGCTCCGGAATTTTCATAATCATGTCGGTGGCGATATAGCCGGGGGAGACGGTATTCACGGTAATACCCTTCGTGGCCGTTTCCTGCGCCAACGACATGGTTAACCCGTGCATCCCCGCTTTGGCCGCTGCGTAGTTCACCTGACCAAACTGGCCTTTACGACCGTTGATGGATGAGATGTTAATAATGCGCCCATAGCCATTCTCCAGCATTCCCTCAATGACGCTACGGCAAGTGTTGAAGACGCTATTAAGGTTAGTATCAATCACTTGATACCACTGCTCATAGGACATCTTTTTCATGGTGCCATCGCGGGTAATGCCTGCGCAGTTGACCAGCACGCTGATCGGCCCATGTTTTTCATGGATTTCGCGGGCGCCTTCGAGACAGGCGTTATGGTCGGACAAATCAACACCCGATAATGCGATATTGTTATAGCCGTCGGCTTGCTGGGTTTCCAGCCAGATTTTGGCTTTGTCGGGATTATGGTACCCCGCCACCACCAGATAACCCGCATCTGCCAACGAACGACAAATTGCCGTTCCGATTCCACCAGTTCCACCAGTTACCCAGGCGACGGGGGCTTGATTGGCCATTGACTACCTCCCTGACAAGACAAATGGCTTGGACCTTAATC
Organism: Halomonas sp. Ps84H-12; assembly: GCF_024124725.1. Taxonomy (NCBI): domain Bacteria; kingdom Pseudomonadati; phylum Pseudomonadota; class Gammaproteobacteria; order Oceanospirillales; family Halomonadaceae; genus Halomonas; species Halomonas sp. Ps84H-12. Next base: position 112,179 of record NZ_JAMXSJ010000008.1, read on the forward strand.
ACTGTTATGGCGTCGCAAGCCACTCTGAATAAGCGCATTCGCGCCTCTTTCACTCACAGCACGCCGCTTGTTCTATTGGGCGACACACCGACAGTAAGCTTTTTGTTATGCTGATTGAAAGCATAGCTTTACTCCCTCAATGTTGCAGCACGATGAAGATGACTGCCAGCAAGAAAGCGATTTATATGAGGGGTTGACTTAGCGTCAAAAATGCGTATAATACGCCACACGTTGATGCGGGGTGGAGCAGTCTGGTAGCTCGTCGGGCTCATAACCCGAAGGTCATCGGTTCAAATCCGGTCCCCGCTACCAATATTTCGAAAGGAAGATCAGTTACTTACTGATCTGCCTTTTTTGTGTTTGTTTGTTGGCTAACTTCCTGTGACGCATATGTGACACATTGGCTTTTTTCTCTTCCTCAGCAATTTTTTCCTACGACCTTCAGGCAACAAGCTGCCTCGTCTCTTTGCGCTTCTTATCTCTCCCTGTCGTCATCAAATTCGAGCAAATCCCCTACCCCGCAGTTGAATAATTTACGCTAGAAGCGTGTGCCTATGGCCTTGCCTACTTAGACCAACATGAGCCTGATATTGCGATGACCTTGCGCCATATCTGGACATGTGCTTCACCGGGTGCACGCTACGGCCAGCCAGCCGCCATGACACTCGCTCGTTATATTCGTGATGCAGACGGGCAGAGTGCAATGACAGATAACCAACAGCGTGCGTTTCGTAGCAAAAGCCAGTGGGGCTTTAGCCGGATTGGGCAAAACGTTTTCTGGCGGCCTGAGACGCCTATGTTGCAGGCACAATAGCGCTAGAGAGTAGAAGAATTAGCCTGCCGCCGACGCTAACGCGTGGCGGCTTTTTTTATGCCTTACTTCGTCTGTCTTACAAACCCTAGGCAGGTCTACTGCTCAAGCGGTAGTTCTCTTTTGACGGGATTTCTTCACTGGCTTCATCGCCGCCCGCTCCGCTTTAATCCTCTCCAACAACGCCTCCGCACTGTTCTCCCCACTGATCAACTCCGGGTTGTCCTTGCGCCATTGCTCAGTGAGTTCGCCCCGGAAGGCTTTGGCGAGGATGGACTGGGTGAGGTTGTTGACGCGGGACAGGGCGTTATTGACCTGTTGTTCGATGCGGTCGGCGTGGGCGAAGAGTTGGTCTACTTGGCGGACGATTTCGGCTTGCTCTTCGATGCTGGGAATTTTTACCGGGTAGGCCAAAATCTGTTTTCCGCTAATGTGCGGAATATCGCTGCCGGTTTGGTTGGGCTGTATGTAATTGCTGAACGAAATGTCTTGAAGCAAGACATATAAATAGTCAGCTAGCAGATCGTTGAAGTCTTTAAATCGCGCTACTCGCTGGACTAGGACACATGGCAAATCCGAGGGCTTGGCCCTCGCAATTTTCAATCCCGAGGAAATGATTGGTCGATCCATCGCCAAGACTATATCGCCGGAATTTATGAATAGGTGATGAAACTCCGAGAGCTTAGCCTCAGGAAAGTACTTGGTTTCACTCCATCTTAGTGCTCCAGGCTCAATGTTTTGGCCCCTTAGTAATGAAATACCTCGAGCGCTAAACTCCTTGCTTTTGAATGCATGCCCGATATCGATAGAGACGAATTTACCGAGCGCGTCTGATTCGACTTCAAATTCGGCTCCATTTCGCCACTCCTCCGTCAACCGCCCACTCACCGCCGCAGCCAGCACAGACTGGCGGAAGCGTTTGAGGATTTGCGGGATGAGTTCGAGGCGGGCTTTGGTGTTTTCCACCTGGGCCAGCAGGGTGTCGAGTTTGTCGGCGATGACTTTTTGTTCGGCGAGGGGAGGCAAAAAGAAATCGAATGTTTCCAGATCCCCCTTATTGAAACCATTCTGTGCTGAGCGCGAAAGCAAACGCAGCTCTCCCTGGAAATGCTCAGAGTTTAAATAGGCGTGCAGAAAACCTAGATCCAGAGAGAGGGGGGTAATTACTTTTGCTAAGGCTACGTTATAGGCTCCCTCCATGCCAGTGCAGATACGTCCGAGTGATGCTCCATAACGGCCAATCAATAGATCGTCTTTATTACACTTCTTCAGTTTGGATGTGTCTGGGATAAAAGTCGGCACTGGCTTTTTCCCAAAGTCTCGAATCTGTAAGAGGCGTATATAACCCTCTTGGGCCTCATCAATAAACTGTGACTTTGGCGGTTGAGTTCCACCTTGAACATCGAGGATTTCAGTGAATTTAAGAGATAACCATTTGGCGGGTATTTTGCGATCGGCCATTACTTAACCTCACCCATCACTTCCCCCAAAAGCACCCGAGCTCCATCAGCCTCCTCTCCAGCCCCCAACTCCCGCATCAACGCATCCAGCTCACCCAATACCTGCACCAGTTCCCCCATCGCCTCACCCGCCAACACACTCGGCTCCGGCAGATTGGCGGCATCCACACTGTCGCTGTCTTTCAGCCAGGAAATATCCAGCGAATCGCCCTTGTGTTCGGCAATCCACTGGCGGCTGAAGCGGCGCCAGCGGCTGTGGGCCAGGCGCGGGTCGATACCTTCGTTTTCGTCGCTGTGCTCGGGCAGTTCGATGTCTTCGGAATGGAAGCTGTATTCGCCCTCTTTGCGCTCGCTGTCGCCGTTGGGGCTGTCACCATACACGTCTTCAAACGGTTTCAGGTGCTGGTCACCAAACGGTGTGCGTTTGCCGAAGCTAGGCATGTTGGTGCGCAGGTCGTAGACCCAGACGTTGTCGGTGCAGTTCTCTTCCTGGTATTTGTCTGCTGTGCTGCCCTTGGTGAAGAACAGCACGTTGGTTTTCACGCCCTGGGCGTAGAAGATGCCGGTGGGCAGGCGCAGGATGGTGTGCAGGTTGCACTTGTTCATCAAATCCCGGCGCACGTCGGTGCCCACGCCGGCTTCGAACAAAACGTTATCCGGCAGTACCACGGCGGCGCGGCCACCGGGTTTGAGATTGCGGTAGATGTGCTGCAAAAAGGCGAGCTGTTTGTTGCTGGTCTTGTAGGTCAGGTCGTCCCGGGTGATGCTGGCATCGCCGCCCTTGCTGGTGCCGAAGGGCGGGTTGGCGAGGATCACGTCGGCCTTTTCCAGCCCGGCGCCGGTCTGACCCAGGGCGTTGCCCAGGTGCACCACGCCTTCGGCATCGCCTTCCATGCCGTGCAGCAGGCAGTTCATCAGGGCCAGGCGGCGGGTGCCGGGCACCAGTTCTATGCCCACGTAGGCGCGGGTGGTCTGGAAGCGTTTTTGCTCGGCGGTCAGGTCATACAGGTCGTCAGTCTGGCTTTTGATGTATTCGTGGGCGGCGATCAGAAAGCCAGCCGTGCCCGCGGCCGGGTCCTGAATGATCTCCCCGGGCTGGGGCTTCAGGCAGCGCACCATTGTGTTGATCAAAGCGCGGGGGGTGAAGTACTGGCCAGCGCCGGATTTGGTTTCGTTGGCGTTCTTTTCCAGCAGGCCCTCGTACAGATCGCCCAGACCGTCTTTCTGGGCACTGAACCAGTCAATCTGGTCCAGGGTTTTGATCATCTGTTCCAGGTGCCGGGGTTCGCGCAGGCGGGTTTGGGCGTCGGCGTAGATGGCGCTGATCAGCGGGTCGTCGTGTACCAGTGTTCCGTCGCCGTCCTTGCCGGTGGACAGGCTGAGCAGGATGCGTTTGTAGTCGTTCAGCAGGTTGATGCCGGATTTGCCGTTCAGGTCGGTCCAGCGGCAGCCCTCCGGCAGCGGGTGCTTTTTCAGGGTGCCGGCTTCGGTGTTCTCGTGCACCATTTTGATAAACAGCAGCAGCACCAGTTCGGTGACGTAGTCCGAGTAGTTGATGCCGTCGTCCCGCAGAACGTCGCAGAGGTTCCAGAGTTTCTGGACGATGTCGTTGTTGGTCATGGGTGATCCTTTGCCGGGCGCGCCGTCTTGGTCAGCGCCTCATGTATAAAAAATGCGGAAATCTTTGCACGTTACGGGCGACATGTTAAGAAAAGCCGGTTTTCTATGCATGTCATTCAGATGGTTTTCAGGCACTTTGCTGCGGCCACATCGCCTCATTCAATTCCTCAAGCACGGTATCCAGCTGCTCTCCCAGCACCTTGTTCATCTGCTTCGCCCCGCCATCATCGGCAAACCGGTGGTTCACAAACGTCCGGTCGATGATGACTTCGTGCACCAGTTGCTTGGCCAGGCGTTCCAGCCATTTGCGCTGGTTCGGGGTCCAGTTGTGCTGGGTGAGAATGCGGTCCATGGCTCCGGCCACACGCTGTTCGAAGGGAATCAGCGGTTCGCCCAGAGCGGCGCGGCGGATGTAGCCGATGATGCTGGCGGCGATGTCTTTGTTGGTCTGGTTGCGCACGGCGCTTTGCAGGCGGGCTTCGGAGTAGCCGTGGTTGTCCAGCAGCAGTTTTACTTCCCGTAGCTGTTCCCGGGTGAGGTCCCGGGGTTTGTTGACCACGACTGCGAGCGCGGCGGACTGGTTGAGTTGCTGTTTGATGAACTCGTTGAAGCTGTCCAGGTAGTCTTCCGGCTTGTCGTGTACACCGTAGCTCTGGATACGTTCGCGGATTTCGTCTTCGTGGTCGGAAATCAGCGGCATATATTCGCTGCCGACCAAGGATTTCACCTCGGCTAGCTGGCTCAGCAGGCCGCTGTGCTGCTTGATGAACTCAGAGGCTTGGCGGGGGCCGAGCTGGTGCAGGTGGGTGTGCAGGGATTTGGGTTCCACGCCCCAGCTCTGGTGCAGCTCGTCCAGTTTCTGTTTCAGTTCCGGGCGGTTTTCGGCTTTGTTGTCAGCTTTGCGCAGCACCCGCATGAGTTTCTGGCTGAGCTGGCTGAGTACCACATCGGCCTGGCTTTCATCGGCTTGTTCACCGGGACTGTTGAAGGCCTTTTCCAGCTGCTCGTCGTCGGTGAGTTCGCCCACCAGTTGTTCCAGGGTGATGTTGGGGTCTTTCACCAGGGGCTTCATGGTGTTCACATCTTGCAGGGCGGCGTAGATGTCCACCGGGTCGTAGATGCGGAACACGGTCTTGCCGATCTCATCACAGCGGCGGGTGGCGCGGCCGATCATCTGCTCGTAAAGAATGCGTGAGCGTATCCGGCGCATGAATACCAGGTTGCAGATACGCGGCACGTCGATGCCGGTGGTCAGCAGGTCTACGGTGATGGCGATGTTGGGGTAGCGCTCGTTCTTGTAGCGGCGAATAAGCTGGTCCACCTTGTCGCTCTGGCCGGTAATTTTGGCCACGGCGGCTTCGTTGTACTGGCCGTTGTAGAGAGCTTTGAAGGCTTCATCCAGCAAGCGTTTGACCATATCCGCGTGTAGGTCGGTGGCGCAGAAGATCATGGTTTTTTCGTCGCCGAACGGGTCCAGCTCCTGCATCAGTTGTTCGCAGATCACCCGATTGAAGTTCTCGTTGATCACCCGGCGGTTGAAGGTGTCCACCTCGAAGGTCAGTTCGTCTTCCAGCTCGGTGGTGTCCACTTCTCCGGTCTGGCGGTTGATGACTTCGACCGGTTTGCCCTTCTCAAAGGTAATGCCGTTCTGGGTCAGCAGGGTTTCATAGCGGATGGGCGGTTCGTGGTCGATCAGCCAGTCGTCGGCCACGGCTTCCCGGTAGGAGTAGGTGTACACCGGCTTGCCGAAGATCTCGCTGGTGTGCTTGGCCGGGGTGGCGGTGAGGCCGATTTTGACCGCATCGAAGTAATCCAGCACCCGGCGGTAGCTGGACAGGTACTGGCTGGTGTCGCGCAGAGCGAGTTCGCCTTCGGTCATTTCCTGGTCCAGGGTGTAGCCCCGGTGGGCTTCGTCGATGATGATGCAGTCGAACTGGTCGATGGGCGGCGGGTTGTCGCTCATGAAGATGCGTTTGACCATGGCCTGCACGGTGGCCACCTGGATGCGGGTTTCCGCTTCGGCGGCCATGTCGCCCAGCTCGGCCACGTTGTAGATCTTGCTGAGGGGGTGGTTCTGCTCCAGTGGTGCTTCGTTGAAGGCGTCGATGGCTTGCTGGCCCAGGGCGGTGCGGTCCACCAGAAACAGGATGCGGTGAAAGCGTTCGGCTTTCAGGAAACGGTACATCAACCCGATGATGGTGCGGGTTTTACCGGTGCCGGTGGCCATGGCCAGCAGGGCGGTGCGAACGCCTCGGGCCAGAGCGTGTTCGGTGGCGACAATGGCCTTCTGCTGATAGTCCCGCAGTTTCAGGTAGCCGAAGGGCTCGTCTTTTAACAGTTTCTCGGCGTTTTCTTTGTCCCGTTCCAGCAAATCCAGCAGGCCGCCCGGCGTGTGGAACTGCGGCAGTGCCCGGCGCAGGTTGCAGGGCTCGCGCACATCCCGGAACCAGGTGCCGGACTGCTCCGCCAGTTGCGGTACATAGGGCCGGCCGTTGCAGGAATACACGAAGGGCACGTGGTAATGGCCGCTTTCGTCTGCGGGCCATGCGATGGTGCGGCCCATCAACTCCCAGGCGCCGACTAACGGAGCTTCCACTTTGAAGCCCTTGCTGTAGCGCTCGGCCTGGCGAATTTTACCGGCCACGTTGGTGTTTTCTTTCTTGGCTTCCACCACGGCAATGGGTGTTAGGCCGGCAAACAGCACGTAATCCGCCCTGCCTTTTTCGCCGTTGTGGTTGGTGGGCCACTCGGCAATGGCGCGGTAGTGGCCTTTCTCCGGGCGGGCGCCTTTCTGGAAGGTGATGTCCTGGCTGTCGGCTTCCCAGCCCGCTTCCTGCAGTTGCTGGTCGATGAGGATACGGGTGAGTTCTTCGTTCAGTACCAGGGTGTCGGTGGCAGCTTTGGTTTTCTTGGCCACCTGTTGGCGCTGCTGGTTAACCGTCTGCTCGCCCTGCTCCGTGAGCTGTTGTTGCAGGGCTTTGATCTTTTGCTCGTAGGCCTGTTGCTGTTGGCTCAGGGCCTGTTCGTGCTGGCGGGCCTGCTCGGCCAGGGCGCGGGATTCTTCATCCATGGCCACGGCCAGGGCTTCGTATTCGGCCTTCTCTTTTTCGATCAGCTGGCTGAGCTGCTGGCTGCCCTCCAGCGCCATGTTGGCGTGTTGCAGATCGTGCCGGAGCTTCTCGATGTCACTCTGGAGCTGGCGCAACTGGGCGCTGGGGTCAGCGGGCGGTACGAAGGGGCCGGACTTGAAGCTGGCACCGGCTTTGCCAAAAGAACGGTGAAACCAGATGGCCAGGGCCCGCGCCACTTTCAGGCCATCCATGGCTTCTTTGTGTTGGGTGCGGAACTGGTGAGTGGCTTTGTTGCCTTCAATCCGCAGGATATGGAACAGCTCTTTGATCTGCGGTTCCAGGCGCAATTCCCGGTTCAGGCGGTAGAGCAGTTCGGACTGGCTGGTTTGTTCGTCAAACTCGATGCCGGAGAGCGCGGCCAGATGCTGGGCCAGGGCTTCGCCTAGCTGGCGGAGTTTGATCAGAGTGGTGTTGGGGTCACTGGAGAAAGCCCCCTCAGCAGCGGATGCCAACTGAACAAAAAGCGCGTCATGCTCGGCTAGGAAACTAAAATTTGTTGAGATTTGGTCGCTGACTCGCACAAACGGCTCCATGTCATCTGCATTTAGCACTTACTAAGAAAGATTCAGCTTTCAGCATTATGCTACTAATCAATGGACTTTATCAGGGTGGTGCGAAATGACCACCCATAACGCAGCTAAATATACAGAATACTTAATTCATCAGCAGTGCTGCAGGAGCAAGCCAATCCATGACCGATGTAGTGGCCAAAGCTTTGCAGCAAACCCGCCTCATTCACGAGGGGGCCGATTTCTTCACTGGTCAACGGGTAGAAACCGCTTTGCACGCGCTTGCGATTGGTAGCATGGGCACGATGATGCTGGCAATGATGTCACGGGTATCGCTAGGCCACACAGGTCGCGCCATTCGCACACTGCCAGGGATTGGGGTCGCGTTAGCGGTGCTGCTTATCGCTGCGCTGCTACGCTCGATATGGTTAATGCTCTTTCCTCAATCTAGCCACTGGGTTTACAGCGTCGTCATTATTGCCTGGTGCTTAAGCTATCTAGTGTTTGTGTTGCACTACGCTGTGCCACTGTGGAGCGCGCGTGTTGATGGCGAGGACGGCTAACCATCGCCAATTATTGGCGCGGCATACAGCAAGGGAGGATGAGGGTGATTGAACACTACTTAATACTGAAACATCTGCATATCACAGCGGCTTATGCCAGCCTGGCATTTTTTGTTCTACGGGCATTCTGGTCGGTTCGGGGAGTAGCTTTACTGCAAGCGCGCTGGGTTAAAATCGTACCCCATCTGATGGATACCCTACTGCTCACACTCGGGGTAACACTGGCCGTTATACTCAACTTCTGGCCACTACCGCTCTGGCTGAGCGCCAAAATCACCGCGCTTGTGATTTATATTTTGCTCGGCACTGTCGCTATCAAACGTGGTAAAACACCTAAAATTCGTGCTACTGCCGCTATCGCCGCGGTTTTAGTGTTCGCTTATATAATCGGCGCTGCGGTAGAGCGCTCTGCCCTCTCCTGGCTTGGCTAAGGCATCAACGCTCGTGTCTAGAGGTGGGTAGCATATGAGCCCAGCAAGGCGGAGAAGAAGGTTCACTGTCGCTAGCGTCCTCTTCTGCAAGCGCGGCCAGCGTCGCTTCCTTTAGCACTGGAAGGTGCGACTTCTCTATGTGGCGACTTGCGGTGAGCAGCGTCAAACGCCCCTGCCGTGCATACGTCATTAGCGGTAGCAAATTATCTAGTGCTCTTTCCAGCTCATGACGGTAGCGTGAGTTAAACACTGCTTGGCTAATCTGTTGCTGATGGTAGTGACGGCGTAATTCGTTTGATGGCGCCACCTCCCTGCACCACTCATCCAGTGCCAGGGAGCTGTGCGCTTTCCCGCGTGGCCACAACCGGTCGACTAATAGTCGAGCTCCATCCTGCTCGTCGATAGGGGCGTATACGCGCTTTAGTTCAATGTGATAAATCATCGCTCTGTCACCCTATCCGCTGACAATGCCCTATTTGCTGCTACTCTAGAGATACTATCTCATGTGATGCAAAAAACGGTTTAGCCGATGTTCACTGGAGGGGTTAACGGTGAAAGTAATGGCCTACATGAAGATGCCTTTCAGCTATCGTGAAGGGTGGCGAGAACTTCAGGCAAAGTCTCCCTCAATTCCACTGCTGGCATGGTGTGTGGTGTTACCCATGTCGCTGCTTCCCCCCGTTATGCTCTACTTTGCTGGCACGCATTATGGCGATGCTTTCATGACAGGCTTTGCTGACCGCGAGTGGCGGTTCATCACCACTATTCTCTTTTTAGCTGAACTACTGACCTTTTTCATCATGGGCTGGGTAATCCACGCCGTCGTCAATGGCACGGAGCAGCTCTCCATCAATTATCAAGATGCCTACCTGCTGGCGGCTTTGGCTCCTTTGCCGCTCTGGGCATCTTCATTGGCGCTGGGGGTGCCCAGTCTGCTCTTTAATACGCTAGTGGCGCTCTTTGCACTAGGCATCTCTTGCAGTTTGATTTACCACGGCTTACAAGCGCTCTGCACAAGAAAAGAGCATGACGTCGTCACTATCTCCGCTACCTACACCATTATGTCGGCTGGCATTTTAGGGTGGGGAGTGCTGTTAGCCGTTATTTGGGCTTATTGAGCGGGGATAGGTTTACAGTGATAGTGCATATCGACTAGGGAGCTCAGCTTGTTTGAACCCCCTCCTACTTGCTCTATCGCCACTGCTCAGCAGCACCCTGCGAGTTACGCCGCATTTAACGCTTCGGCTGGGCCAAAGTGCTCAAAGTGTCGCTTCGAAGCTGGTACACCCAAGCGCTCCAGCTCTTGATTAATGAGCACCATAAAACCGTGTGGCCCTACGAAATAGCAACGAGCCTGGGCCGGCAAATAGTCCGATAGTAGACTCCGGTTAATGCGTCCTTGATGATTCCCGCCCGCCTCATTTTCGTAGATGGTGACAGTATTCAACTGGGCGGGGTATGCATTGCGTAACTCCGCCAAATCATCGGCAAAGGCGTGGTGCTCGGCATCTAGTGCAGCATGCAGGTAGGTAACGCTGCGCCCCTGTTCAAGCGCCTGCTTGGCAATTGGCAGCAAGGGTGTTTGACCGACGCCCCCGCTAATCAGCATCAACGGCTCTTTATTACCTGCCAAGATCAACTCACCCGCAGGCGGCAGCAGTTCGATGGTGTCGCCTACGTTAAGCTGATCATGAAAATAGCGGCTTGCTACACCGTGAGCTTCCCGTTTGATAGAGAGCCGATAGGAGTGCCCGTTGGGTACATCCGAAAGGCTATAGTGACGGTAAACCGGTTGGCCACCGATGGTAAGTTTGACACCGATATATTGCCCTGGGAGGTGGGCGGCAACTTGGCCACCATCTTCAGGTTCGAGAATGAACGAGCGAATCACGCAGCTTTCCTGGTGGGTTTTCGCAATACGAAAACGTCGAGCACCACGCCAACCGCCTGGCTCCTGCTCAAAAGCTTGGTAGCGCTGCTTTTCCAGGCTTATTAGCAGGTCAGCCAGCTCCTGATAGAGCGCACTCCAGGCATCGGCGACTTCCGGTGTTACTGCATCACCTAGTACTTCACCAATCGCCGCCATCAAACACTCACCCACAATGGGGTATTGATCCGGCTGAATGTCCAGGGCGACGTGCTTATTTACCACGATTTCTAACGTCTCTCTGGCTTTTTGAGGGGACTGGCGTAGCTGCACATAGGCAAGAATCATCCCTGCCAGTGCGCGGGGTTGCCCGCCATTTTGCTGATGCGCTTGATTAAATAGGGGCTTTACCTGGGGGTAGCGCTCAAACATAAGCGGGTAAAAGCGTTGAGTAATCACGTCTAGATGTTCTGCCACCACAGGTGCAGTGGCTTGAACAATCTCTTCTTGCATTGGTGTCAACATAAGCGCCTCATAAGATATATTTTAAATACATCTTTAAAATATCAAGCTTTCCCCTTGGCGTAAACAGAAGTCGAATATCATTTCCGCAGGCCTGCGCAGACCGTACAATAGAGTTTTACTTGAACTGATGGCCCTCTATGCACTTGACTCGCTATACCGATTACGCCATTCGCGTACTTCTCTACCTCGCGGTTAAGGGCGAAGAGCGCACCACGATCAATGAGATAGCACAGACGTTCTCCATCTCACGTAATCACTTGATGAAGATCGTTCAAGAGCTTAATCAGAAGGGGTATCTCACCGCCATACGCGGCAAAAATGGTGGATTATTGCTTGGCCGCTCACCAGAAACGATTTCACTGGGGGCTTTGGTCCGAGATACAGAACATGAGATGGCGCTGGTTGAGTGTTTTCGTGAAGATAATACATGTGTCATCACCCCCTCTTGCCGATTGCAGCCGATTCTGGCGGAAGCGCTCTCTGCATTTTTAAACGTGTTGGATCAATATACGCTTGCCGACTTGTTAGCAGATCGTACTTCACAGCTCTCAACGCTGATGCGTATTCCCACCCTCACCGTTCCCAACTAGCCGCTAAGTACTCGAGCACATATTTTCCGCTATGCTTATCCTGACCCGTTTAGCCAGGACGATAAGCATGGCCTTCCGCTTTGTGCCGCCCCTATCCGATGCTGACCATCAGGCATTAATGGCAACCTACACCTATGGAGAGAAACCGGCCCTGCGTCGTCGGGCTCATGCCATCGTACTGAGCCATCAAGGCCATACCATTGACCAGATCTGCAAGATTCTGACCGTCACCCGGGAAACGGTTTCGCTCTGGTTCGATGCCTGGGAGGCACAGGGCCTCGAAGGGCTCCGGGACAAGCCACGCACCGGTCGGCCCGCTATCTACAGTGATTCGGAGCGGGTACGGTTACTTGAACTCGTCCAAGAGGAACCTCATCAGTTGAAGGCCGTCCAGGCAAGGTTCCAACTGGAAACCGGTAAATGCGCCTGTACCATGACCCTCAAGCGTGCATTAAAAAAATCTGGGCTATAGCTTTAAGCGTACCCGGCGCTCCCTGAAAGGACGGCGCGACGAAACTGAGTTCCGCCATACTCAAGGCCTGCTGGCTGAGCTTCAGCGTTGGGAAGATCGGGGCGAGACGGAGCTGTACTATTTCGATGAATCAGGCTTTACCCAGTCCTCAGCCTTACCTTACGCCTGGAGTCCTATCGGCCACCCCCGGGAAGTGCCGGCCTACTCGCATAGTCAGCGCCTGAACGTACTGGGCTTCCTGAGCCGTCAGAGCAAGCTGATCTACCACTCGACGATAGCAACCATCACCACCGAGGTGGTCATCGACGCCTTCGACCGCCTGGTTGCCCAGAAGCCGCCGGACGCCTTTGCCATCGTGGTGCTGGACAATGCCAGTATCCATCGCTCGGCTCATTTCCAGCGTAAGCGACTAGATTGGCTGAATCAGCGTGTGCATGTCGTCTATCTCTCGCCGTATTCGCCAGAACTGAACCTGATCGAGATTCTTTGGCGCAAGGTCAAGTATGAGTGGCTGCCGTTGACGGCTTACGAAAGCTTCTCGTCCTTGAAAGACCATGTCCATAAGGTACTGTCAGGTTACGGCAGCGAATACCGGATTACTTTTTTATAGTTACTTAGTAGACTAACTATTTTTGGCATACAGGTAGCGCTTTGCAAAGCTCTTCACCTGTTAAGTGCCTAGTCTAAGTTTTCGTGTAACATCCATGCTAGGATTTCTGACACGGACAGAACCATGGAAAAACGCTTCGTTGCCCCTCTCTCTGAACCTGAACAACAGACGCTGACCTCCGCCTATCACCATAGCGAGAAGCGCGCTCTCCGTCGTCGGGCGCATGCCATTCTACTGAGTGACCAAGGCCATACGATTAACCAAATCAGCGAGATACTGCAGGTTCGTCGCGATGCCGCATCACGATGGTTCAAGCAATGGGAAGTGTCCGGTTTTGATGGTCTCATTCACTCAAGACCCAGCGTGACGAAACGGACTTTCGCAAAACGCAAGACCTGATGAAAGCGCTTCACGAGCGAGAGGACCAAGGCGAGCACGAGCTCTATTACTTTGATGAATCAGGTTTTTCACAAGCGTCGTCGGTGCCGTATGCGTGGAGCCCTATCGGCAAGCCTTGGGAAGTCACTGTCTACTCCCGCAGCCGAAGGCTAAACGTGTTGGGATTCTTAAGCCGAGCCGGAAAGCTGGTCTATCACACGACAACCGAGACAGTGACCACGGAAACGGTCATAGAAGCGTTTGACCAGTTTGTGATCCAGAAGGATCCAGACACCTTCGCCGTTGTGGTGCTCGACAATGCCAGCATGCATCGCTCCAAGGCCTTTAGGCGCAAGAGGGTGGAGTGGATGTCGCAACGTGTTCACCTGATCTATCCGTCTGCCTACTCACCAGAGCTGAATCTGATAGAGATTCTGTGGCGGCAGATGAAGTACACCTGGCTGCCTTTGAGTGCCTATCTCTCGTTTGAACGTCTACGTGAAGAGGTACACCGCTTACTCGGTGGTTACGGAACTGATCACGCGATTAATTTTGAATAGGCACTTATTGAGATCCGCTCTCAAGGTTTTATGCCAGAACACATTTACCTCCCACCAAGTGTTAGCGAGTGACTACTTGAATATTTCGTCAGGGTTGCTGCTTCAGTGACCTTCTTGATTGAGAGGCTCACCATAAAAATACGCCACAAGGTAAATCATTTTGCGATCCACTGATGGCTAATGGTCCGCTGATCTCGTTCTCTTAGGCAGCAACCTCTTGCTCGTCTTCAATCTCTAGTTCGAGATGGAAGTGAGCCGGCCCTGTCAGGTTGACCAAAGCATCAAGGCTGAACTTGTTAATGCGACCGTTCAGCAGATCATTGAGGCGCGGCTGAGTAATTCCTAATCGGCTGGCTGCTTCTTTCTGAGTAATATCCCACTCTCTCACACGGCCAGCAATTTTGGCCATGAGCTCGGAACGGAGCCTCATATTCAACGCCTCTTCAGGCGTATCCTCAATGGCATCCCACACGCTGTCGTAATACTCAATGGTCATTATCTCACCTCACTTAGTAGCTGGACTCAGGGCAGCTCTTTGTATCGTTGTTTGCCCAAATTGATATCTTTCTGGGACGTCTTTTGGGTTTTCTTCTGGAAGCAGTGGAGAATAAATACCACGTCACCTCGACTGGCCACGTAAAAAACCCGAAAGGCACCGTTATGGTCTCGAACACGGATTTCCATTACACCAGAGCCAACGCTTGGCATCGGACGAAAATCGTCTGGCTGACCTCCAGACTGAATTTTGTCTATCTGAAACCCCGCTTCTCTCTTAGCATCCAGTGGGAAGTCACGCAGCCTATCCTTGGAATCTCCGACGAATGCAACAGGTTTCTTGCGCGCCACGCTGACTCCTCAATCACCACAAATATTATATCAATATAGATATAATAAGCTTATCAATTAAATTGCTCAAGCTTTATGTCGAACATTACGAAGTGCCTAAACTCCATCAGGTTTCGCTCATCCATGAATCACATCTAGCGTAAGACTTGGTCTTATCCAGCGTAAGCGTTCATTCCAAGACGTAGTTGACCTACTTCACGTCACGGAGGGGCCTTAAAAATGGTCGGACGTTACGAGATCTCTGATAACGGCTGGGCACAGATTGAAGATATCGTGGCACCTCCTCAAACCATGGGCAGACCCAGGCGGGATGACCGCAAAATGCTCAATGGTATCTTCTGGATGCTTTGCTCTGGCGCCAAATGGCGTGATTTACCTGAGCGTTATGGCCCTTGGTCGACGGTTTATGATCGGTTCCGCAAGTGGCGTGATGACGGCACCTTTGAAGCGGTACTTTCTCGCTTGCAGCTCAAATTACGTGAAGATGGGCTGATGGATCTAGACACATGGATGATCGATGCCACTTCCGTGCGAGCTACACGCGCTGCCGCTGGAGGCGGTAAAAAGGGGGCTCGAAAGAACCGCTAGACAACGCGCTCGGCCGTAGCCGCGGTGGTTTAACAACCAAAATCCATTTGGTTTGTGATCGTCATGGCTGGCCACTGGCGTTCACGCTGTCTCCTGGTCAAGAGGCAGATTCTCGTCACTTCGTTGCGACATTAGAGAGCATTCATCTACCAGGTGGCGTCGGGCGACCTCGCAAACGTAGTCGCTATATGGTGGCTGATAAAGGATACGACAGCGATGAGCTACGTCGTTATTGCGATAGGCATGGCATCAAGTCCGTGATTGCTCAGCGCAATATGCACCGTAGAACCCGGCCTGGACTACCCAGGCGGTTCGATAAACCCAAATATCGGCAACGGAATGCGATAGAGCGTTGCTTTGGCTGGCTTAAAGAATGTCGCCGCATCGCCACACGCTATGAAAAGCTGGTAAGTAGCTTTAAGGCGATGGTATGCATGGCGTGCATCGACCGTTGCTTGCGAGCCAACTTTTCGCACAAAGCCTAGGGAATCGGCTTTCTTGTGCGTGTACGGTAAGCAATGCTTGGGGAAGCAGCTCGTCGGGTTCAGCGCTTTATTTCCCTTCACTTCCTTGAATCCCTGGGCGGCTGCCTGCATATCATGGAGTAACCTTTTTCATGCGATGCAGAGTTTACCCATGTCGATTATTGATCCCCGTACCGGCAACCCGATGACTGCCGACCCTGCTGCGAGCAGTAACGCGCCAACCGGTGGCGAGCGCCCTAGCGTGACTCGTGAAGAGGTCATCATTGAGCTCAACGCAGGCAACATTCAGCAAGTCCTGGAAGCCTCTATGCAGGTGCCAGTGCTGATGGACTGCTGGGCTCCTTGGTGCGAGCCGTGCAAGAACCTGATGCCGGTGCTTGAGAAACTGGCGGTGGAGTACGCTGGAGCCTTCTTGCTGGCAACGCTGGATGTGGAAGCCAACCCAGAGATCGCCGGGCAGTTGGGCGTGCGCTCCGTGCCTGACGTGAAGCTCATTAGCCAAGGCGGCTTAGTAGACAGCTTCCAAGGGGCACTGCCTGAAAAAGAAGTGCGCGAGTGGTTGAACCGCTACTTCCCTGCCCCCGGCGACGCACCGCCCAGCCCCGAAGAGCAGGCGGAAGAAGCCTTGAACGCTGGCGATGCCGCAGGCGCGCGGGAGATTTACCAAACGCTGATTGGCCAATACCCGGAACATTACGCCTACCAAATTGGCCTTGCCAAAGCGCTGGTGGCGGAAGGGCGTGGTGAAGAAGCCCGTAGCGTGCTGGATAACCTGCCGCCAGAGGAGCGCGATGCAGCACCCGCCCGTGGCGTTCGCGCCAGCATCGAGTTCAGCGAACAGGCACTCTCAACAGAAGAGATCGCCGCGCTGGGTGATCGCACTGACAGCGAAGCTCAGTACCAGCGGGCGCTACGCCAAGTGGCCGATGGCCAGTACGACGCAGGCCTGGAGGCTCTGCTGGCGCTGATGAAGCAGGACCGCGCCTATAACGACGACGCGGCCCGCAAAACGCTGCTACAGGTATTCGATGCGCTAGGGGCAGACCATCCACTAACCGTCACCTATCGTCGAAAGCTGTTTGCCCTGCTCTACTAGCACCACCGCATACCTTACGCTTTTAACAGCGTATCCATCCGCAATAACGCCGCTTCCAACTGGGAAGCGGTGGTTCCAAAATTCAAGCGCACAAATCCCGGGCAGCCAAATGCCGCTCCGTCGGATAGCGCCACTCCTGCCTGCTCTAAAAGCGTCTTTGCCGGCGACTCTCCCAGCCCTGCTTCACGCATATCCAGCCACGCTAAATAGGTCGACTCTGGCGCGCTAAGCGACACGCCGGGCCACATCGCCACACGCGCTTCCAATAACTTCCGATGGCCACGCAGTACTTCTAAGAGCTCCTGACGCCAGGGCTCACCGTCACGATAGGCCGCCTCAGCAGCGACTAACCCCAGCACGTTACCATCGGGCAGAAACCCTTTGGTGGCAGCAGCAAAGCGTTGGCGCAGTGTGGCATCGGGAATCACCGCACAGGCGCTGGTGAGCCCGGCTAAGTTGAAGGTTTTTGACGGTGCCCACAGAGTGATCGTGCGCTTAGCTAGCTCAGGGAACATGGCTGCCAAGGGTTGATGGCTCGCGCCCTCCTCCAGCAGCAAATCACAGTGCAGCTCATCAGACACCACCCATAGGTCGTGTCGCTCCACCATCGCTGCCAGCTGTTCTAGCTCCCGCGATGTCCAAACACGCCCGGTAGGATTATGCGGATGGCACCAGAGTAATAGACGTGTCTGTGGCGTGATGGCCGCTTCCAGCGCGGCTATATCCAGATGCCAAGGCTCGCCAGAGGCCGCTGGCTCCGCTAACATCGCCTGTTGCGCTAGCCGCCCAGTGCGTTCAGCCACGGCCAGGAAGGGCGGGTAAATAGGCGCAATGGTCAGCACGCCCTCCCCTGGCTGGGTCAATGCCATGGCAGCAAAGTGCAGCGCGGGCACTACACCGGGTAGCCACTGCTGCCATTCGGGCTCAATGGTCCACGCATAGTGGTGAGCGCTCCACTGGCAAAGGGCCGCTGTGAGCGTGGCGGGCACTTCGCCATAGCCGTAAACGCCGTGGGCCACCCGCCGTTGGAGCGCGTCGATTACCGCAGGCGGCGAATGAAAGTCCATATCGGCGACCCATAACGGCAGCACATCCTGCGCATAGCGGTGCCATTTCTGCGAGGCGTAATTACCTTCGGGAGCGCGTCGCTCGACGGGCGTGGCAAAATCGAACGCCATAACAAATCTCACTTATTTCCACGGGAGTAAATACTGAGCATGCCGCAAGATGACTTTTATACCAAGATGCGCGCTGGCCTATCGGCGCTGTTGCGGCAGTGGCGCTCGCTGGGTCAGGCAGATGCCGACCAGCTGGCACTCATCCTGGCAGAAACCGCTAGGGTCGCTAAACTAGGCACCCCCGATGCTACGCCAAGTGGCGCCACGCTGGAGCAGTGGAGCCAAGACCAGCAGGGCGAGATGCCGCTGTGGGCGCCACGCACGGCAGTGTTTCTGCTCAACCAGATGCCCGCCCGGCCTACCCCACAAAGCGATGAAGAAGCCTGCGCCTGGGCGTACTGCTGGCTGCGTAACCGCTCGTTTGATTCGCTGGACGCAGCCCGCGCCGCCCTGCCTGCCCACTTAGCCGGACCGCTGGACGAGGCCCTGGCAGCTGCCTGGAGCGACCAACAGGGGCTGAGGCTGGTATAGCTTAGCGCCGTTTGCGCCCCGGTGATTTCGGCTTGAAGCCCGAAGGCTTGGTGGCAAGCCAATCGACAAAAGCGCGAATATCGGCATCGTTCATCAACGCTTCCAAACTAGCCAAGCGGTCGGCCAGCTCGCGCTCGCTGTAGAGACGGTGAATGTGCTTATGGCAGGGATGACACAGCCACACAATGGCCGTTAGCCGCTCTTCACGGCTATGGCGCTTTTGATAACGCGGCTTGTTATGCAGCGTCCTTGGAATGAGATGGTGCTTGGTGAGCGGCGATGCACGCTGGCACAGTTCGCAGCCACTGGGTTTAGGCGGCGGAGAGAGCACCTGGGTACCGGAATCCGGTGAAAAGGGCACGGTAAACAGCCTCGCACGCTGGCAACATCTTAACGGTCAATAACACCTAATGTGCTAAAAATCAGCGACATAATAATAGTAACCACATAATAAACGTAAGGAAAACGCCGCATGCTAGAAGTACCACTCACTTGGCAGTTAGCAAAGCTGGGGCTCTCCGTCAGCATGGTTTTGGGCTTAAGCGCTATCGCTGTCCGTGCAAGCCCACGCATTGCAGGGCTACTCTCAGGTTATCCTTTAGGCACCGCACTAGCGCTGTTTTTTATCGGTTTAGAGATCTCGCCCACCTTCGCTACCCAGAGCGCCGTGCATACGCTGGCCGGGTTTACCGCGACAATGGCATTGGGGGCAGGTTATGTGGTCACAGGCCGCCAGCCTGGCATCAAGGGCGTTATTAGCGGTGTGCTGGGAGGCTTTGCCGCGTGGCTGGTCATGAGTACCCTGCTCGCGCAGTTCAGCTTCACCCGCTTCAGCGGCACGCTGGTGACGCTTTGTGCCATTGGCGTCTTCAGTTGGCTGTTCCGCTCCATTCCCGATGTGAAGAGTACCGCGAGCAGCGCCTTTTCTTGGCCCGCGCTAGCGGCACGCGCGGGGCTTGCCACTGTTATTATTTTTGCTATCACCCGTATCGCCCACTGGCTCCCCCCAGAGTGGGCAGGCACGCTGGCTGCATTTCCCGTCACCATGCTGCCATTTTTGCTGATCCTGCACGTGGGGCATGGGTATGCCCCCGTCGCCACAGTCATTAAGCATTATCCCATGGGCCTTGGCTCGCTGCTGAGCTATACCCTATGCGTTTCGTACACTTACAGCACGCTGGGGCTTTTCTGGGGAACGCTGGCAGGATTTCTCGCCGCGACCCTATGGCTGCTTGGCTGGATGCAGTTCACTGCTTGGCAACAACGCCGTAACGCTTGACCTAGCGCTCGCTTGGGTTAATTCTGGGAGGGTTCGTACCTCCCTCGTTCCCTCTAATAATAAGGATAGCGCTATGTTCACTCGCACCATTGAGCCCGCTTTTTACGATACGGATGCCCTCGGCCATATTAATAACACGCGGCTCCCCGCTTGGTTTGAGCTGGCACGCAACGACCTGTTCAAACTGTTTACGCCCGACCTGAACCCTAAACAGTGGCGATTAATCATGGCGCGCATGGAAGTGGATTACCGCGCTGAACTGTTTTACGGCCATGACATCGAAATCCGTACCTATCTAACCCGTTTGGGCAACAGCTCGTTTACCGTCACCCAGGAAGCGCGGCAGCATGGTACGCTGACCAACTTAGGGCATACGGTAATGGTGCAGTACGACCATCAAGAGAAGCGCGCCGTTCCTATTGAGGGTGAGCTGCGCGAGGCGCTGACAGCACATTTGGATACCGCGCCCGCCTCCGCTTAATTCCCCCTGCCATGTATGGTGGGGCCTTCCAGGAGTCACCATGGCTATTCGCTATAATCTCTGGATTGATCCTGACAACACGGCGCAGCATCGCGCCGTGGAAGCCGACCTTGAACGCTACTTCATGGAGCGCTTCGCTGATTACCCGCATATCCGCTTGTTCGGCGCAGACCCCTACGATTATGATGCCCCATTCAATCGACTTTACGACGTGCTAATGGCCCGCGCAGCTGAGTATTGCGAGGAGAAATGGCGCTATGTCGCTTCTCCAGAGCAGCTTAACCGCTGCTTTTTCCGTGCCGTTGGCCGCTCAAATAAATTTGTTCAAGACGACCGAAAGTGAGAGTTCTACGCAATGGTAATTCGTACCGACCAAGCACCCGACGAGCGCCAGCTGGCGATTATTACCCAACAGCTCGGGCGAGCGCCTCGCGGTATCGAAGCCGTTGCAGCCACGGATACACAGGGCACCCCTTTAGTGCTGCGCATGTCGCCGATTGTGGATGGCAAGCCTTTCCCCACGCTTTACTGGCTCTGCTCCGACCTGCTTAAAATCGAGATTTCGCGCATTGAAGCCGTCGGCGTGATCAAGTCGCTAGAACAGCGTCTGCAGGACGAACCTGACTTCTTAGCCGCTTACCAACAGAGCCATCGCGATTACGTTGATGCCCGCTGGCGCTTTATGAGCGAGGCTCAGCGCGAAGAAGTGGCACGCCTGGGCTACACCGATGTTCTCACCGAACGCGGTGTAGGCGGCATCAGCAACTGGCAGCAGGTGCGCTGCCTACATACTCAATACGCCCATCATCTGTGCGGTAACAATGTGATTGGACAGTGGATGGACGAACACTACGACGTACAGCGCTGCCTAGGCTAGATGTCCTGCAATGCCTCCCACTGATTCACCCTTAACTCCTCTGCGATAAGGACGCCCCGACTATGTCACGCATCTGTGTTTACCTCGGCTCAAGAGAGGGCAACAGCCCAGCATTCCGCCAAGCCGCCCATACGCTTGGCACGGCTCTTGGGCAACGCGGGCACACCTTGGTATACGGCGGCGCACGCGTCGGGCTGATGGGGGAACTGGCCAATGCGGCACTAAACGCGGGCGGCAGCGTCATCGGCGTTATGCCCGACCATCTCGTTGAGCGTGAACAGGCTCATTTCGGCTTAACCGAGCTGATTCGCGTGCCTAATATGCATGAACGTAAAGCCACCATGGCGGCGAACGCTGACGCCTTTATCGCCTTGCCCGGTGGCATTGGCACGTTTGAGGAGTTGTTTGAGATCTGGACCTGGGGCTATTTGGGGCTACACGACAAGCCGATGGGCCTGCTAGATACTGATGGATTTTACGCCCCACTGCTGGCGTTTTTAGACAGCACGGTCAGCCACGGTTTTCTGGCGCAAGCTACACGAGATATGCTGCTCGATGCACCGATGCCCAGCCAGCTATTAGACGCTTTAGAAGCAGAACTAAGCTGAGTACGAGCAGAGTAGAATGGAAATTTATACTTTGGTAGTCAGCGTGCGCGTACGCTGATAGGTGAGCTGGAGCAAGCGAGCATCTTCCCCAGCACGGTGGCGGTGGATGCCACGCTCAGCCACTACCGCCTCTTTGGTATCGCTCCACAGCGCCTGTTGCTCTTCGCTGAGCAGGATGCGTAGCGCTTCCAGACGAAAGCGTGGCAGCATGCCAGCATGGTGGAACAGTAACGACAGCCAGGTATTATCGTAGCCCCAACTATCGCTATAAGCCTTACCTAGCTCCCGCAGTTCATCATTAAGCCACTGGGCAACTTGGCGCACCGGGTAGCCCTCTTTCATCAGCCGATCACGAGAAATACCGTGCAGTAGCTCGGCTTTTGGATCCCAATGGGTCCACTCATCTAATGGCTGAATAAGAAACGCGCAGCAGCTACCGTCAGCACGCGCAATGCCAACTTCAATCGGGTAGCTGCCGCGCCCGAATCCGGACGCTTCAATATCTAGCACTGTGGGTAGCGTCTCGGACACTGACTTCCTCTTTTACGTATCGCAACCTGACTGACGATTTAGGCGGCGGCCATCTCCACTGCTGGCTGTTGCTCTGCCATGCGCTGCCAGTAATCGGCCTGCTCGTGATCTACCGCCAAGCCTAGCTCACCGATTCGGTAAGCACGCGCCAGGCGCTCAGCCGCTAAGTAGTGCCCCGCCTGTGCCGCACGGGCATACCAGGTGACCGCATAATCCTCACGACGGGGGTACTGTACACAGCCGTGCTCGTGAATTTGCGCAACCTGATACTGCGACTTTACATCGCCCGCCTGGGCGGCTTCTAGCACATATCGCGCACCACGAGCTTTATCTTGTGGAGATAAACTGCGATGGAACAGCATATGCCCGTAAATAGACTGCGCATCTGGGTGCCCCGCTTCTGCACACCGTTTAAACAGTCGCATGGTAAGGCGCTGCGTGCGCGGTGAGCGCGGTAGTAACCAACGAGTATGGAACAACTGTTCGGCCAGTCGAAACTCTAACCGTGTAAACAATGATGATGCCTGCGGCATGGCAAACCACCCTGCCTATCTGTTGAGACCTTCGGCTAACCATCTCACCTTCCGCGACGGCTAACCATACGATAAACCGGCGCTTGGCCGGTCGATGGGCTGGCAAGCATACGCCTGCCTTCGTCGTGACTCAACCCTATTGATTTGCTGCTTTTGTAGACGCTCGCTAACATGCCTCCCACAGGCTGATATCGGCGATATGGATCGCCACCTTTCCAGACACATTTTCGCCTTAGCGAGGAGACAATCATGCAAACGCGCCCACTGGGTAGAACCGGAATTGAGGTCAGCCGACTCTGTCTAGGCACCATGACCTTTGGTGAGCAAAACAGCGAAACTGAGGCTCATGAACAGCTCGACCGCGCGGTGGCGTTCGGTATTAACTTTATCGACACGGCGGAGATGTATCCAGTTCCCCCAAAAGCAGAGACACAAGGGTTAACAGAGACCTATATCGGTAGCTGGCTAAAAGCACGGGGCGCTCGCGACGATGTCATCATTGCTACCAAAGCGGCAGGCCCAGGTTTGGAGCATATCCGCGGCGGCCCCAAAATGAGCCGGGACCACCTTCATCAAGCTATTGATACCAGCCTTGAGCGTCTGCAAACGGATTACGTCGATCTGTATCAGTTGCACTGGCCTGATCGTAACACCAACTTTTTCGGCAAACTTGGCTACACCCACGCTGAGCAGGAAGACGCCACTCCGTTGGAAGAGACGCTCTCCGCACTTAAAGAGCTGGTCGATTCAGGTAAAATTCGCGCTGTAGGACTCTCAAATGATACCCCTTGGGGCGTCATGCGGATGTTACAGCTCTCTGATCAACTAGGACTGCCTCGTGTTGCCTCCATCCAAAACCCCTACAATCTGCTGAACCGTTCATTTGAAGTGGGCTTAGCAGAAGTTGCACATCGTGAAGATGTGGGCCTGCTGGCCTACTCACCGCTGGGGTTTGGCGTGCTATCAGGCAAGTACCTTAACGGTGCTCAACCGCCAAAGGGCCGCTTGATGCTCTATGAGCGCTTTAAGCGCTATACCTCGCCGGAGGCAGAGGCCGCTACGCAGGCTTACGTCAACCTAGCCAAAGAGCACGGGCTCGACCCAGCGCAGATGGCACTGGCGTTTATTAACTCGCGCAGCTTCCTTACCAGCAATATTATTGGTGCTACCACCATGGATCAGTTGGAAAGCAACTTGGCCAGCGAGAGCTTGAAGCTGGATGAGGAAGTGTTAACCGCCATCGACGACATCCATCGTCGTATGCCCAATCCTTGCCCTTAACGGCTCCTATCGTGCCGATAGCCTCGGCCACCGCCGAGGCTTGGTATAATCTTTCGACTTACTCTTTTTTCGTTACTCATTTCGGGTAGCGACTCTCTTTTGCCACGGCATAAGGAGCACGCCATGCTGAGCGTTATTTCCCCCGCCAAAACGCTGGACTTTGAAACACCCTCCACCACTCAGAACGTCACCCAACCGGACTTCCTCGACTATAGCCAGCCGTTGATCGACATCTTGCGCGACTACTCACCACAGCAGCTAAGCGATCTCATGGGGATTAGCGATAAGCTGGCCGGACTGAATGCGGCTCGCTTTGCTGATTGGCAGCCCCCTTTTTCTCTCGACAACGCGAAACCCGCCGTGCAGGCTTTTCAGGGGGACGTGTACACCGGCCTTAAAGCCGACACCTTTAGCGAAGCGGATAACCAGTTCGCCCAGCAGCATTTACGTATTTTATCGGGCCTGTATGGCTTACTACGGCCTCTGGATCTCATCCAGGCCTACCGGCTGGAGATGGGCACCAAACTGCCTAATGACGCAGGTAAGGACCTCTACGCTTACTGGAAGCCGACGCTCACGCATGCACTGAACAGCGCCATCGCTGAGAGCGGCTCGAAAGTGCTGGTGAACTTAGCCTCCAACGAGTACTTCAAAGCCGTAGATGTAAAAAAGCTGGATGCTCAAGTAATAACGCCAGTCTTTAAGGATGAAAAGAACGGCACCTTCAAAATCATCAGTTTCTACGCCAAAAAAGCCCGGGGTTTGATGAGCGCTTGGATCATTCAGCAGCAGATTAATAGCCCGGAGGCGCTCCAGGGCTTCGACGTGGCAGGATACCGCTTTGATACAGCAGCTTCAGAAGGCAATACGCTAGTGTTCACTCGCCGTGAAACGGACCGTTAAGATCAATAGAACGTCACTGTTTGAGCTGCTCGCGGCTTCAGAAAGTGTCGATGGATCTCTTTGAAGGTGGCTGTGTCGCAACGGTAAAGCCACTCATAGGCCACCATATCGGCGGAGACCGCCGTCGCGCCATTTGCACAGGCACGCTCTCTTGCAAGGCGCGCCTCTTCTGGGCGGCGGCTGGCGGCCGCCTCACTGAGCCAGAACACTTTATATCCCGCTTCTAATAGGCCAAGCGTGCTCTGCAGCACACAAATGTGTGCTTCGGTTCCGCATATCACCACTTGTTTGCGGCCAAGGGCTGCCAGCGCCTGTGTAAACGCAGGCTCCTCGGTCACACTAAAGTGTAGCTTTTGCCACGTCTGGTGCGCCCCTAAACCACTCAATAGTCGGGCATCGGTTCCGCCCAGACGCTCGGGATACTGCTCGGTAAGCCATACCGGTACCTGCAAATGGTTGGCAATGCCTGCCAGCCAAGCCGCCTCTTGGATAGCGTTGTTACCTCCTTCTATCACCGGTAGCAATCCGGCCTGAAAATCGACCATGAGCAATACACTTTGAGTCTGATCTAAACGCACTTTTTGCTCCTACTTTTGTCTTTATAGTGAATCCCACCATAACCCACGCGATGCGTTACACGGTAAACTGGCGATTGACTATTTTCTATGCGCTTCATTCAGAGGCGTTGGGCATTACCTGCATCCTTATTGGAGAATCAACATGTTAAGGCAATTCTTTGTCATGCTACTGGTGAGCGTCATGGGCTTTAGCGCCGTAATTGAGCACGCTGAAGCACGCCGTTTAGGCGGCGGTAGCAGTATGGGCAGCGTCTCGCGCTCCGCTGACCGCCCGGCCAGTACACCCGCACAGCAACAGGCGCAGGGCACTCAGCAACAGGGAGCAGGTGCTGCCACCGCTCGCCGTGGTGGTATGGGCGGTATGATGGGTGGGTTACTGGCAGGCGGCCTGCTAGCGGCGCTTTTCTTTGGAGGTGCGTTCGATGAACTGCGCATAATGGATCTCCTGCTGATGGCTGGCATCGCAGCGCTTGCCATCTTCGCTTTCCGGGCCTTTATGCGGCAGCGACGTCCTGCACCTGCCAACGCTGCTGGCTATCAGCGTGAACGCCAGGAGACACAGCACACACCTGCCAGTAACTTCACAGCAGCACCTGGCAGCCTTGCAAGCGGTTTGCAGAGCACGCCGGACTGGTTTGATAAAGAGCGTTTTCTCGGCGGTGCAAAAGAGCATTTTATGACGCTTCAGCGCGCTTGGGATAATAACGATTTCAGCCAAATTCAAGAGTACGTTACGCCAGAACTCTACAACCTGCTACGTCAAGAGCGTGCCGAGCAGCCTGCCAATAACCGTACAGAGGTAGTGCGTCTGTTTGCGGAGCTTGGCGATATTAATGAATACGACGGCCACGCCGAAGCTACCGTCATTTTCCACGGCATTTTGGAAGAGAATGGTGAGCAAACTGAGTTTAACGAAACGTGGCATTTAACCCGTGCCATGCGCGATCAAGCACCTTGGTATTTGCAGGGTATTGAGCAAAACCCAGGCGCATAAACCTAGCTACATAGGTTAATAAGCCCTAAAACACAAAACAGCCGCTTCTTAGCGGCTGTTTTTGTATCGATATAATTTCAAGCTACTCGATAGCTCATGATAAGCGACAGGCTCGCTTAGTCCTCGGCGAACTCTTCAATATTCTCACCCATCTCTTCTAGGCTATCGCCAGCGTCTTCCATGCTCTCATCGATATTCTCACCAGCTTCTTCCGCTGGGCCTTGATTATCACAAGCGGCCAAACCTCCCATCATCATGGCCATTAGTAATGCGAGTGCAAGCTTCTTCATTAGTGGGGTACTCATATCGCCTCTCCTCCTGAGATGGTGCTTCAATAATAGGTACCCACTCATACTAGTTGCTCGCCACGCCTATCGCCACCATACCCTAGTAACTCCTTGTTATTTAATTTCTTAAAACGGTCGTTTCAAGGAAGCTTTGTGCATATCGCTGTATACATTAGAGAAAGCAAAAAGCCCCAAGCAGGCGGTGCACGGGGCTTGGGTCATGGCGCGCTTATCGAGCGCGCAACAAAAAACCCAGCCGTTTGGCTGGGTTTTTTGCGGTATAAGTGCCTGACGATGACCTACTCTCGCATGGGGAGACCCCACACTACCATCGGCGCTAAGCGGTTTCACTGCTGAGTTCGGCATGGGATCAGGTGGTTCACGCTCGCTATGGTCGTCAGGCGTAACGGGTAATGCATATCATGCTGGGCGTCATTGACGTGTTGTGTGATCGTCTCTTGTCAGCAAGCGCCTTGGCTTGCTGCTGCGTATCCGGTTTTCGTTATCACTGCGACCAGACCCCTTGGGTGTTATAGGGTCAAGCCTCACGGGCCATTAGTACACGTTAGCTCAACGCCTTGCAGCGCTTCCACACCGTGCCTATCAACCAGCTGGTCTCGCTGGGCCCTTTAGGAGACTCGAGGTCTCAGGGATGTCTCATCTTGAAGGGGGCTTCCCGCTTAGATGCTTTCAGCGGTTATCCCGTCCGACCATAGCTACCCGGCAATGCCAC